>NZ_JBFAHF010000033.1:0-91871 GCF_040654015.1 Nocardia sp. NPDC050799 | reverse complement strand
GTGGTGGGTGGCGCCGCGGCGGCGGGTGCGGGGTTTGGCGCCCTTGGACTTCACCGCCGCGGTGCGGCCGGCGAGGTCGAGGTCTTCGATGTTGACCTGGAGTAGTTCTTCGGCGCGGGCGCAGGTTTCGTACAGCATCCGCCACAGCGTCTTCTCGCGCAGGTGGATATCGCGGCGGGCGATGAGCCGGTCGATCGCGGTGCGCGAACGGACCGGGGTCTCGGAGTCCGGTGGTGTCGACCGCCCGGCTGAGGCCGGGAGCGTCGGTGCGGTCCAGCCCTGTTCGGCGCACCAGCTCAGCCATTTACCGACCGCGGCGCGGCGCGCGTTCCAGGTGTTGACCGCCGAGTTGCCCCACAGGGTTTCCAGCGCGGCGCCGATTTCGGCGTCGGTGACCGAGTCCAGAGCGCGGCTGTGCCCGATAAGCCCATCAGGGCCGCGGCCGTCGAGCTGGTCGACGGTCTTGACGATCGCGATGCCGTAGGCGCGGCGGGTGTTGGCCGATCCGATCGTGTCGAGGAACGCGTCGGCGGACGAGCGCAGGGTGCGCGGCGCCGCGGTGCGCAGCCAGGTCACCTTCGCGGCCATCGGATCCCTTCTCCGGCTTGCCCCGGATAACGGGGTCGCTTCGTGTACGCGGCGGAGCGGGTCCGCCGCAGGTCGAGTCTCACGATATCCCGGATAACAGCCCATTATCCGGGGTCACTACTATCGTTGCGCGGTCACAGCCAGACGCGTACCGCCGTTCGCCGCAGTCACTGATGCCCACGCCACCGGATGACAGAGGCGGCCAGAGTCTCTCGGGGCCCGCGCCATGAGCAATGCCGTCCTGCCTACCGGTGCCTCCACCCGGCCGGGTGGAGGCACCTTTGTCGTTCCCGGGTAGCGCCGAGTCCGCCGCGATCATGGAATATCGTGCCGGTCATGACCACGGATGACTGGTTGGCCGACACCCGAACCTCTTATGACACGGTCGCGGTCAGCTATGCCGACCAAGTGCGCGGCGCCCTCGCCGGACACCAGTACCTTCGCGCGGCTCTGGCGTTGTTCGCCGACAGCGTGCGGACCGCTGGCGGCGGACCGGTCGCGGACGTCGGCTGCGGCCCCGGTGAAGTCACCGCCCACCTGCATGAGCTCGGTGTCGACGCCTTCGGTATCGACATCTCCCCGGCGATGATCGACGTGGCCCGGCGCGACCACCCCGGCCTGCGGTTCGAGGTGGGCTCGATGACGGAGCTGAACCTGCCCGTCGCTTCGGTGGCCGGCCTGCTCGCCTGGCAGTCGTTGATCCACATCCCCGACGACGAGGTGCCGACTGTGTTCGGGCGCTTCCACCGAGCGTTGCGTCCCGGCGGACCGTTGCAACTCCTGTTTCACGTCGGCGACGAGTCGCTGTTGAAGACGGAGGGCTACGGCGGTCACCCGATGAAGGTCCATGTCCACCACCGTCAGCCGAACCAGGTGGCATCCTGGCTGCACGATGCCGGATTCGTGGTCGAGGCCCAGATGCTGCTCGACCCGGATGCGAAAGCTCAGCAAGCGATTCTTTTCGCACGCAGTAAGTCCTAACCTCTGCATATGTCGGGCTCGCCACTGACCGGTGTGGCGGGTGATCATCTGGCACTCCGGACGCCAGTGGGCGGGCATCACCGCCGACAAGCTGCGGATCGGAGTCGAGGGCGCCCCTACTCCTTCGGCTACGTCGCCGGACCGCACTACCCGCGAGCCTGGGACCACGACTGGACACAGGAAACGGACGATCCTGCGCGGACCTGATCCCCGATATGACGACCACCGAATGGCTCGGCCGCGAGCACACGAACCGGGCCCTGGGGTAGCGCCGGGACCGGTCAGAACAGGGTGTCACGCACCCGCAGCGGCCGGTAGCCGGTCGGGCCGAGCGCGGCGAGTTCGGCGTCGATGTCGACTTCGATCGCGCCGAAGAAGTTGATGTTGGCGCTGTGCGCGGGTGAGATGTGGGCCAGGACCTCGTCGTCGATGCGGTGGCCGGCCCGGCGCATCTGCTCGACCGCGAGGCCGTAGTACTCGGTGGTCCAGGCGATCACGGCGTTGGTGGCCAGGGTCAGACACCACGCTTGCTCGGTCTGGTCGGCGAGCTGGCGGGCCCGGATCATGCCCTCGTGGGCGTAGAGCAGATCCCGGCGCAGTGCGTGCAGGGATTCGCCCTTGTTGAGCTGGCGGGCGATCTTGCGCCGGTAGTCCGGATCGGCCAGGTACTTCGCGGCGTAGATGGTGCGCCGCAACGCCCCGTACTCCTTGAGCGCCGCGGCCAGGGTGTTCTGGCGACCCGACGCCGAGAGCTTGCCGACCAGCAGGGACGCGGTGGCGTGCCCGAACTTCAACGATCCGGCCAACCGCAGCAGATCGTCCCAGTGCTCGGCGACCAAATCCAGGTTGGCCTTACGGGTCATCAACGGGCCCGCGTGCGGGAACTGATCCTCGGCGTCGGCGCGCGGGCCCGGCCGGTAGAGGGTGATGCGGCCAAGGTCCCGGATGCGCGGGGACAGCTGCATACCGAGCAGGTCGAACAGGCCGAAGTTGACCAGGGTGACCCCGTGGGTGTCGGTGGCGTGTTCGGTGATCGGCAGATCGGTGGCATTGCCCAGGATCTCGTCGAGCACGTAGTGGGCTTCGCGTTTGGTCGCCACGATCACCTTCGTGCCGTAGGTGGCGTGGGAGTCGGTGACATGGGTGTAGGTCGACAGCCCCTCGTTCGCGAAGTAGCGGCTCAACGGGCAGTCGTGGATTTCCCGCGCGTCGGGAACCGCTGCCCATCGCTGGAGGACAGGGTGCCGGTGCCGAACACCGGGGTGAGCGGGAGCCGTTGGTGGTAGTCGATGATCGCGAGGTTGGCCGCGCGCAGGGTCTCCTCACGCACATACCATTCGTCGGTCCAGGACAAGATGTCGTAGGAGATCCCGCAGGCCTCGGCCATCCGCGTCAGACCCAGGTTCGTCGAGTGCGCGAGCAACACGGCGATCAGGTTGCGTTTCAACTCCGGCGTCCGTGACGCCTGCCCGCCGGCGTGGGTGAAACAGTCCAGATAGCCGGTGCGTTTGTCCAGCTCGATCAACAACGACACGATCGGCGCGAACGGCAGCATCTCGGTCAGCTCGGCCTTCAGCGCGACCGCCTCGGCCGGCACGTCCTCCGCGGTCAACGGGGAGATGATCAGACCCCCGGATTCCCCGTCCAACCGCACCGGGCCCTCCCCGTCGGCGAGCACCGCCTCGAGTTCACCGACCGCGGTATGCAGTTCGTCAACGACAGCGGCCAGCGCGACGCCGGGATCGGCCGAGCGACCGACCAGGCGACAGAACTCGGTGCGCTGCGGTTCCCACTGCTGCAGCGTGAGCAGGTAGGCGGCCGGGTCGGCATAGCGGCGTGAGCCGGGAACGAACACGTCTCCACTGCGCAGCCCGTCACGTAACCCGAGCAGCACACACAGCTCCCAGTAGTGCCGGTAGGCGGTGGCGCTGCCGGACTTGCGCGCCTGTTCGAGGTAGCCGCGCCACTTCGTGGGCACGAACCCGGTCGGAGCCTCGTCGAAGACCTTTCGGCGGCCGGTGGCGTTGAGCTCGCGCAGCATCGCGACTGCGATCAGCAGCTCGGACGCGGCGGTCCCTCCGGCGAAGCCGACCGTGGCGAGCACCGCGGGGGTGAACTGACGCAGGTAGTTGTAGGAGGAGTCCAGCGCGGCCAGATGCCCGTGATCACGCGGAAGGCGCGGTTTGGCCTGCGCGATCGCCGCCCGCAGGCGTTCCCACCCGATCTTCTCCCCACGGATCAGCGCGCCGATATCTCATCGGCCACCGCCGGATCGGTGAGGATGGCCAGCAGATCATCCAACAGCGCCTGGCGGTCCTCGCCCGTCTTGCCGCGTTCGGCGAGCTCGGCCTGCATCCGGCGCTCGGCGGCCCCGAATTTCGCCGAGATCGCCTGATCGAACAACGCCACGACCTCATCGAGGACATCGGTGCCGGACTGGGCCAACACTGTCAGCAGGATCGGATACCGGCGCTGCGGATCACGGCGCTCCAGCGCCTGCGGGGTCAATCGCCGGCCCATCGTGGCCAAAAACCGGCGCCGCTCGGCGGGCAGCACCGACATATCCAGGCGATCCGCGCCCAGGCCGCGCAGGAACGCCAGCTTGTCGACCTCGGCGCGCACCGCGGCCGCCGACGCCTCCACCGGCCCGGTCGACAACCACCGCAACCGCGACACCCCCAGCGAGGCATCGGTAACCAGCAGCGCATCCAGCTCCGCGCAGCGCGCCGGAGTGAACTCATGCGCCAGGCGATCGTAGGTCTCGCGCTGGGCCTGCTCGCGGGCATGAGCGATGCGTTCGACCATGCTCACCGGGCCCGGGCGGATCACCCGCGCCGAGATCAGATACTCACACCCCAACCGAAACAATAGGGTCGGCGAATCGTGTTCCATCGCCCGCGCGAGCAGGAACTCGTCGAGTTCCTTGAGTTCGAGCGAACCGGCGGTCCGCCACCCCAGATACTGAGCGACCAGGCGCAGATGGTCGGTGCGGGTCTGAGCGCGGCGGCCGTAGGAACGGATCTCGGTACCGTCGACCCGCAGCTGCTCGGCCAACCTGGCTACCGCGACCGGCGGGGCGGTCACCACGCGATCAGGCACGATCCCCAACCACGGCAACGTGCACAACGCGATCGCGATCCCGAGCCGATCAGCCGGACCACGACGCGCCCCGGATCGACGAACGCCAGATCCGCCGGCGAGAGCGTGAAGAACCGGAACAACTCCTCGCGGCCGATCTCCGGGAATTCCCGCAGACGAGCCAACTCCTCATCCGCGAACACCCGCGTCGCCACGAAACCGACCTCCCACACCAACCAATAGCGTTGGGAGCCAAGCCAACCAGCAACCGGCCATCGCCGCAGACCGAACCACGGCCTCACCGGCAGTCA
The DNA here is from genome assembly GCF_040654015.1 of Nocardia sp. NPDC050799. NCBI lineage: Bacteria > Bacillati > Actinomycetota > Actinomycetes > Mycobacteriales > Nocardiaceae > Nocardia > Nocardia sp. NPDC050799. The sequence continues at coordinate 86,913 of NZ_JBFAHF010000033.1, read as the reverse complement.
GCTGCGGCTACGCCATATCCGTTGGTTTTTCGGCGGTTACTACCGGAACCCCGACATGGCGATGTCCTTTCCTAGGGTGTCACGAGCTTCGACCGGACGGGAGCCACAAACCCATCGGTCGCGCTGTGGTAACGAGAAACCCATCGCCGGATCGTCATCCTCCGTAAGTCGGAGCAGGGCCCTCGCTATTCCTGGTTTCCGATAGAACTCGGAATAGCGGGCCGCGTGGACACGATCTCGGCTACTCCGATGATTTCCGGGTGAATCTGTCGTCGACACCGTTGGGTATGCCGACAGATAGGAGTCCAGGTATGACGAGACCGTTCGGATCGGGCATGACCGCGGTACGGGTGAACGGTGTGGATCTGGGCATCCAGCGCTTCGGCCGCGACGCCGATCCGCTGGTCCTGCTGGTCGGCGGCACAACGATGTTGTCCTGGCCCGACGCGCTGTGCGAGCGGCTCGCGTCGGGCGGGCGGCGTGTGGTCCGTTACGACCTGCGTGACTCCGGCGCGTCGACGACTCTCGACCCGGAAAATCCGGCCTACAACTTGCGGGATCTCGCCTCCGACGCGGCCGCGCTGGTCGGGGTGCTCGGTACCGGAACTGCCCATCTCGGTGGAATCGGCGTCGGTGGGATGGTCGCTCAGGTCGCCGCGCTGGACCACCCGGACGTGTTCTCCGCACTGACCCTCGTCGGCACTCGGCCGGTGGCGCCGGGCCCGGTCGACGAGGACCTGCCCGACCACGACAGCGCGGTCATGGGCCCGCTGTTCTCGCGCCCGTGGCCGGACTGGACCGACCGGGATGCTGTCGCGGCGTTCGCCGCCCAGGGCGCCGAGCCGATGGGCAACGATCCGCAGCAGGCACGGGCGACGGCGGCCCGAATCTGGGACCGGACGCGGTCGAGCGATCCCGCGGTGCACCAGGCGAACCAGCTCGGGATGGTGTTCTCCCGGCTCGACTGCGCCCCGCGCTGGCGAGGCCGGCTCGGTGAGCTCGACGTGCCCACGCTCGTGGTGCACGGTCGCGCCGACCCGTTCTTCCCGGTCGGCAACGGTGAAGTCCTCGCCGCCGAAATCCCCGGGGCGCGGCTGCTCGTCCTCGACGACATGGGTACCGCTCTGCGCGACGCCGCGGCCGACCGGGTCGCTGCCGCCGTGCTCGCCCAGTAGCCGGCCGGTAGGCAAAAGCACAGAAGTCCGGATATGACCGATCTGCCGGCTCGGCGAAGTTGCTTGCCGAAGCGACCCGCGCGAAACCGGGCGATCGAATCGGCCATTCGACTGTGGCGCGATCAATGCTCAATCGACACAGCGACGTTGGAACGAGTGGCCGCCGGACTCCGGACCACTCTGGACGTTCCGGACAAGGCTACGGACGCCGACCTCGCCCGATGAGCCACTCGATCGCGTTCGGCTGGATCGAATACGACCTCACCCGCACACCCGAATCCGACGGCGACCGATGGACGGCCGCCTGCCTCGGTCCCGATCTGGTACGACTACGTCCCGGCCGGTGATATCAGGATCAATACCGGCGCGAACCGGCGCAAGGCCAGGCTCATCCAGGAAGCCGGTGTGGTGACCTTGGTCGTCCAGCGCGAAGAGCTGCCGTATCAGTACGTCATCGTCGAGGGCACCGTCATCGATGCCGAAACCCCGTCCCCTCATGCGGCGCGGGAAGCCATCGCCGTCCGCTATCTCGGTCCCGAAGGCGGACGCGCGTTCGCCGATCAGATGGACGGCGCCCAGTCCGTTCTGTTCACGATCCGCCCCGACCGCTGGATCAGCCAGGACTACTCGAGCGACTTTTGACCAGAATTGTCGGCTCACCCCGCGGGATCGGTCGGCATCTCCAGAAGATGTCCACCGATTCGCGCCGGCTGAACGACTACCTCGACGACCAGGCCGTGCCGACCGCGGCAGGCGGCCCCGGCTCCGGGCTTCGTGCCGGCCCACTAGAACACCTGTGTGAATCGCCCGGTCTCAGCGTCTAGACCGGTTGAAGTGGCCTGTGTAGTCCGGTGGGCAATTCGACGATGATGTCGTCTCCGGGCACGACTCGGCCACCGGTCAGGACGATCGACATGATCCCGGCTCTGCGTATCACCGCCCCCTGTTCGTCGCGCCCGACAACGCGCTCGAGCACACCTCGCTGGAAGTGGTCGATCTGGACGCACGGGTTGCGCAGACCCGTCACCTCGACCACCGCTTCGGCACCGAGCCGCAGGAGCGTGCCGGTGGGCAGACCGAGCAGATCCACACCACGAGTGGTGACGTTCTCGCCGAGTTGTCCCGGCCGCACATCGAATCCGGCCGCACGGAGGTCGTCGAACAGTTCGGAGTGGATGAGGTGGACCTGTCGCAGGTTCGGTGCGCTCGGATCACGCGCCACCCGGGACCGGTGTTTGACCGTGACGCCCCGATGGGCATCACCCTCCACGCCGTGCCCGGCGACGAGACCGATGCTCGCGACGGTGGGTTTGGTGAAGGTGTGCTCCCCACTGCGGCTGACAGCCGTCACGATTGCTCTCACTCGCCGCAACTGTACTCGCGTCACTGGTCCGCAGCCCGGATACATTTGATACCGCCACGTGTATCGAGGCAGCCTCGGCCACCCGCGTCAGTGGCCGGTCCGGTGCAACTCGACAACGGGGATGACCCGGTCGGTCTTGCGCTGGTACTCACCGAACTGGGGCTGCACGGCGACCTGCTTGGCGTAGACCTCGTCGCGCTCGGCCCGGGGCAGCACCCGAGCGGCGACCGAGAACGTCTCTGCGCCGTACTCGACGGTGGTGTTCGGGTTGGCCACCAGATTGTGGTACCAGGCCGGGTGCTTCGGGCTGCCACCCAGACTCGCGAAGACGAAGATCCGGTCACCCTCCACGTAGGGGACCAGCGGGGCGATGCGTTCGACGCCGGATCGGGCGCCGATGTGATGCACAAGGATCAGCGGAAAGCCTTCGAACATACCGCCGACGGTGCCGCCCTTCTCCCGGAATTCGGTGATGACCTGGCTGTTCATCTCGATGATGTCGTCCGCGTCTGGCATGGTTCGACCATATGCGGTACGTCTTGAATTGATCGATAGCTGAATCGGCCAGAAACATATCCGTTTGTCGCACTATCATCAATCATATGGACATTCTTGCCGACGTACTCGCGGTAGGCGGTGTCCGCGGTACCGCGGGTGCACGCATCGAAGCGGGCGGCACTTGGGGGATCTCATGGGACGCGCGCCGCAACGCCGCGTTCTATGCCGTCACCTCGGGCACCGCATGGCTGTGCCTGCCCGGCCGGGAAGCGCAGCAGCTCATGCCCGGCGATGTGGTGCTGTTGCCGAGCGGGGCAGAGCACGCGCTGAGCAGTGCTCCCGGCGTGCCGCCGGCCCCGTGCGGCGGGTGCGGCGGCGACGCGGCCATGGCGAACGGCAGTGTGTTGCGGTTGGGCGCCGGTGCGGTGCAAACGCATATCCTCGGCGCGAGTTACGAATACGACCGCACGGTGTCGACGCAGGTGATGACATCGTTGCCGCAGGTTCTGCACATCAGGGCCGACCACGGCGGCAACTGTCTCGATGACACCGTCCGGCTGCTGTCGCGGGAGTTGGCCTACCCGCAGATCGCGACCGCATTCGTACTCAACCGCTTGGTCGACATCCTGTTGGTGCAGTTGCTACGGGTCTGGTTGGCGAAGAGCCCGGACGAGGTGTATGGATCCTGGCTCGGTGTGCTGGCCGACCCGGTGGTCAGCGACGCGCTCGCCAAACTCCATCAAGAGCCGGCCCGGGGGTGGACCATCGACTCACTCGCCGCGGAGCTGACGCTCTCCCGCAGCACACTGACGCGGCGGTTCCGCGCCGTCACCGGTACCGCGCCGGCCGAATACCTGACGCGATGGCGGATGGATCTGGCCGCGATCCGGTTGCGGGACAGCGATGACCCTCTCGACGCCATCGCCCGCTCGGTCGGCTACACCTCGGTCTACGCATTCAGTCGAGCATTTCGCCGGACACGCTCGCAGGCCCCAGGGCAGTTCCGTAGCGCGGCGCGGGCGACCGAGCGCGTCCCGACACGCCCTCATGGGGCTGCCACCGAATGAGGCCACTACGGTCATCCCCCTATCACTTCCACCTTTGACTCGCCCTCGATTCCGGCACCGCGGCGAGCCGAGCCGAGCCGCTCCGAACTGCACGCCGCCGCACCACTCGCACGGAAACGGATACCGGCGGATTCGCCGCTGCGCTATCGTCACGAATATGACGGTCGAGCCACCCTCCGAGGGGCTCCCGGCGGTGCGCGCCACCGACAGCGAACGCCATAACGCCGCCGCGTTGCGCTGGTGGTGGCCGTTCCACTGAGCAGGCAGCGCCGCCGGACGGTGCAGCCGTCCATATCCTCGCCGCGGCCCGGGCGCAATGCCTGCTTTCGGACCGGTCGAACGCCGGGAAGCCCCTTCCCCGCCCAAGGAAATGCGGGCTGTAACGGTTCGGCGAATCCGGCGATACTATGCTCGACAACTCCGCGCCGCGGAATGGGTGGGGTTCAGAGAAGGCCGAAATGCCAGGAGGATCGGGAATCGTCATGAAACGTTGCCTAGTGACCGTGTTCGCATGCGCCGCAGTAGTTCTCGGCGTAAGCGGGTGTGGCGACGACTCCGAATCGCACGAAAATCATGGGACGACCTCCAGTGTAGCTCCGACCAGCGCGGCGGCGCCGTCGAGCGTTGCCTCGACCACCCCGGCGCCGCAGAGCCCGGCAACGGCTCCCCCTGCCGCCGTCGAACCTCCGCCCGCGGCGGTACCGCCTGTCGCGGAACCGCCGGCCGAGGCGCCCGCACCGGAGCCTCCCGCGCAGCCGGAGGCGCCCGCGCAGCCCGAACCCGCCCAGCCCGAGCCGACACTCACCCTGCCTGATTTCGATCCGCAGGCCGGCTACTGACCGACGGGAAAGTCTTGTTCCGCAACTTTTTTCGGTATCGCGGTGGAGTGGCCGGCGCCGTGGTGGCGGCCGCACTCACCGTGACCACCATGTACGCACCGGCCGCCGCGGCGCCGGTGGAAAACAATCGGCCCGCGGGAAAGTCCCTGGTCGTGCTCGGTGATTCGTTCACCGCGAACTACCCGAAATTCTTCTCGGCGACCAAGGAGTGCCTGCACGCGCCCACCTCGTGGCCGAATCGGCTGAGCGAACGGATGGGGCTCGCGGGCACGCCGGACTTCGTGGATGTGTCCTGTAGTGGCTCCACCATCTCCACGGGAGACGGCTGGTGGCTGGTGCACGAGGTGGCCGAGGCCGCCAAGCAGCAGGCGTTCGGGCCGGAAACCGAGGTCATCGCTATTCAGACCGGGATGAACGACGTCTGGGCCCGCAACAGTACGGCGACGATGATCACGTCGTTGCAGCCCTGCGTGTTCAACCTTGTCGACGGATGCGGGCTGGAGGCGGCCGAACAGGGACGGTTCACCGACTACCGGAACGTCACGGGCCAGGTCTACGCCAACCGCATCCGTGAAGCGGTCACTTATATGCGCTACTACGCGCCGAAGGCTCGGATCATGCTGGTCGGTTACCCGGAACTGTTCCCTGCGGCGCAGGAGCACGTGTGCGTGAACGTACTCGGCGCCGGGGAGGTCGTGCAGCCGAGGGGCCGCGCGGTGACCGAATACCTGGACCGCCTGAATACCGCGCAACGGGAGGCCGCGGAGCTGCTGAAACTCGAGTTCGTCGATATTCGCCCGGCGACCGCGGGCCACGGGCTGTGCGCGGACGACCCCTGGCTGAACGGTTTCTTCGATCCCGCGGCCGACGTCGCCGGAATGCCGTTCCATCCCTCGGCGCGCGGTGACGAGGTGGCCGCAGAGACGGTGTACGAGCAGGTCCGCCGGTGAGCCTGGCGCCGCCCCGGACCGAGTCCGGACCGGAGTTCCTCGATGCGGCGGCGGCGCGACCGGCGCTGCCGTCGCTGACGGGGGCGCGCTGGTGGGCGGCGTTCGCCGTATTCCTGCTGCATGCCCTGGTGTTCCTGCCGGTGTATCCGTTCCAGAAATCGGAGTTGTTCCGGCAGATCCATCAGCTGATGCCGATGCAGCTGGGCGCCGCGGGAGTGACCTTCTTCTTCGTCCTGTCCGGGTTCATCATCTATTGGTCGTTCCGGCCGGGGAGCTCGGTGCCGCGGTTCTATTGGCGCCGGGTGTTGAAGATCTACCCGACCCATCTGGTCGCGGCCCTCGCGTTCATCCTGGTGGCGAGCGTCCCCTTGACGCGGATGGTGGTCTGGGCGCCGAACCTCGCGCTCATCCACACCTGGGTGCCGAAGTGGACGACGGTCGGCGGGCTCAATGTGCCGTCCTGGTCGCTGGCCGCGGAAATCCTTTTCTATTTGAGCTTTCCGCTCGCGCTGCCGCTGGTGCGCCGGATCAAGAGCCATCACGTGTGGTGGGCGCTGGCGGGGTTGCTGGTGGCGATCCTGTTGCTGCACACCGCTTACTACCTGTGGGTGCCCGGACCCAAGGGGATCGCGAATACGTTCGCGCCGCGGCTGATACCGGGTGATGTGTCGCCGTACTTCGAACTGCATGCCGCGCCCATCTGGTTCGAGCAGCCGGATATCCCGGTGGCTGCGTCCTATTGGCTCAGCTACAACTTCCCGCTCTCGCGGCTGCCCGAATTCTTCCTCGGCGTGCTCGCGGCACGGCTGGTGCTGGAGGGCCGCTGGCGCAACACCCGGCTGGCGCCGCCGATGATCGTGCTGACGATCGCCTACGCGGCGACCTGGGTGGTGCCGCCGAACTACAAGATGTCGGCGCTGCTGCTCGCGCCGATGACGGCCGTGGTGGCCACGCTGGCCGCGCGCGACCTCGCGGGGATCCGGGGGTTCAGCGCCTCGCCGCGGATGGTCTGGCTGGGCAATATCTCCTTCGCCTTCTATCTGATCCAGTTTCCGGTGATGGCGCTGATCACCCGGTTGCTCATCGGCGGAAAGCAGTTCGGCCCGCTGGGCTGGCTGGGGTTCGCCGGACTGAGCTTGGTCGTGTCCACAGTGCTGGCCGCGGCCATCTATCACTGGATCGACGATCCTCTGATGCGCAAATTCTCCGGTCGCCGCACCGCGGCGCGGGAGAAGCCGGCCGGATCGACCCCACCCGTGCCCGGGTAGTAGCTGGTATGCCGGAGCCGACTCCGCTGTCGATCGAGCGCGGCGACGATTCGATCGCCTGACGGTCGACTCACAAACGAACACTGCGGACTGTGACGGCCATCCGGCGGAGCCTGCCTCGGATCCGGCTATCGGTGTCGGGCGTCAGTGTCACGCCGACCGTGTCGGCGATTCGGTCGGCGACCGCTGCCACCGGGGTCGTATCGGTCCAGATATGGTCGGCGAACTCGGGCTTGCTCAGCTGTTCGAGGCAGAAGTCCAGCCTGTCCACCGCGAACTGTTCCGCACGCAGCAGCAGATCACCCTGGCCGACTGCGCGCAGGATGGGAGCGAAGCCGAGCCCCCGATCGCGCAGTCGATCCAGCACTGTTTCCCGGCGGGCCAGCAGCGCGAAGTGGCGGACATCGTGGCCGGATTCGCGCAAGCGCCCGACCGTCTCGTCGAAGTATCGGGGGTTGGCGACGGTCATCGGGGCGATCACCACACCCTCGTGCTCGCGGAGCACCTGGTCCAGTACCTCGAACACGCCTTGCCGCCAGCTCGGATAGTCCTGGAAGTCGGTCCGGAGGTTCGGCGGCATCATCCGGTGCAGGCCGTATCCCACCATTTCCGGGTCACACACCACACTCCCGGGTAGCCGGCGATGCAGTTCGAACGCGGTCTGTGTCTTTCCCCCGCCGAAGGGACCGTTGATCCAGAGCAGCATGGCCACCAACCTATCCGGGGATGCGCCGGCGAGCGCTACGCGATCGACACACTTCGTTCTAGGCTCGAGCCTGTGGTGCAGGCAGAGTTCTGGCGTAGCGATGCGCTCCCCTTTCTCGAGAGCAGGCGCGCCTGCCGCACCGTGTCGTGCTACAAGCCGCACTCCCACGATGCGATGTCGATCGGGGCGGTCGACGAAGGGCGCAGTGTGTTCACCGGCGCACCCGAGGGTCCCGTACAACTCACGGCGAAAAGTCTCGTGGTGATCCCCGCATACCGAGTCCATGCCTGCAACCCCGTCGAAGGCCGGTGGAGCTACCAGATGCTCCACGTGGACGAGGCGTGGCTCGCCGGATCTCTACCCGAACTCGGTATGGGGGCCGATCGGCCCGTACGCGTCATCGACGAGCCTGGACGATACGCCGCGTTCTGCCACCTCAACGAGGTGCTGTTCGCCGACGTCGACCTGCGCGAGAAGGAAGAACTGCTCGTCACTGTTCTCGGCGAAATACTGACCGCGCCCGCTCATATCCTCGCCGGCACCGGAGTCGGTGCGGCGGACCTGGCCATCGTCGCCCCCATCCTCGAGCACCTCCGCACCTCGAACATGCAGGTATCTCTCGGCGATCTGGTCCGGGACACGGGTCTGAGCCGGTTCCAGCTGGTTCGGCGGTTCCGTGATATCACCGGGCTGCCGCCCATTGCCTGGCAGATCAACGAGCGCATCATCAGAGCGCGTTCCCGGCTCCGTGCGGGCTATGACCTGGCCGAAGTCTCCAACGACCTCGGTTTCGCCGACCAGAGCCACTTCCACCGGATCTTCAGATCGCGCACCGGGGTCACGCCCGGTGCGTACCGCGCCGGCACCACCCGCTGAACGGACACACCGGCCCTGCAATTTCGTTCAAGACACTTCTGCGGCGACGACGGCACAGTGACTCGGTCCGTACACGTCGAGCACAGAGGAAGAATGAATCAATTCGCTGCTGTGGCCGGTGCTCACTTCCTTGCCTTGTTGTCCCCGGGCCCCGACTTCTTCCTCATCGCACATTCGTCGATGACTACCGGATGGCGTCGCGCGACAGGTGCGTGTGCGGGCATCGCGGCCGCGAACGCCGTCTTCATCGCTACCGCGTTCGCGGGCCTGTCGATCCTGCGGCCGGGCACCATCACGTTCACCGCTGTCCAGATCGCGGGCGCCGGATTCCTCATCTACCTCGGCATACGCTTCCTGCGCTCGGCCGGAGCCACGTCGATCGAGTGGGAGCCGGCCGCCGAAACCGTTCGCACCGGTGGAGGCTGGTGGAAACTCGCCGCGACGGGGTTCGGCTCGGCCGCCCTCAACCCCAAGAACGCCTTCTTCTACGCCGGTCTCGCCGCCGTTCTCACCGTCGGCACGAGCACGGGACAGCTCGTCGCATACGGCATATGGATGTTCGGTGTCGTGCTGATCTGGGACCTGCTCATCTCTGTCCTCATCGGCAACCGCGTCGTCCTCAACAGATTCGCTCGAGTGCTTCCGACGCTCGAACGCGCGTCCGGCGTAGCGCTGATCCTGCTGGGTCTCGGCATTCTCCTGATGGCGGCGTTCCGCTGAGCATCGCGGCAGGGGCCGGGTAGTCGACCCGAAGCCGAACCCCGGCCGCCGGCCTGACCAATGGGCGGCTGACGCCCGGGCTATACGGATTCGGGCTGTTCCGCACTCGGCGTGATCGCGAGGCGCAGGAGCCGGCCGGAGCCGTCGAGCCGGAAACGGTAGTCGAGGTCCACCAGCCCGCCGGGGAATGTTCCTTCGATCCGGCACCGCACGGACGTCTGCCCGGCGGCGGAGTCGTTGCGCACGGCGATCGGGGTGGTCGTGTAGGAGTACTGGTTCGCGACCCGACCCAGCCACGTCCTGATCTCGGCCGGACCGGTGTAGCGGTGCCCGTCGTCGGTGACCTGGGCGTCATCTCCGAAGAGCGCCACCGCGGCGGTGCGGTCCGCTCCCCCGGCAAGGGTCAGGTAGGCGCGGACCGCGTCCGGGCAGTCGGCAAGTAGCGGGTTCATCGAGGAAGTACCTCCGAGGAGTCGTGGGTGTGGTCGGAAGAGGTGGTCACACAACGGGAGTAGTGCCGCCGTCGATGACGTAGTCGGCGCCGACGACGCCGGCCGCCGCGTCGGAGACCAGGAAGGCGACGACTTCGGCGACCTCGTGCGGTTCGGCGAAGCGACCGAGCGGGACTCCGCCGAGGGCGTCGAGGAGTGAGCGGCGGGCCGCGGACCGGTCGCCGTCCAACTGCGCGGCGAGGCGGTCGACGAGGCGGTCGGCCGCGGGTGTGTGGATACCGCCGGGCGAAACGGTGTTGACGCGTATTCCGTGGGGTGCGAGTTGATCGGCGAGTCCGCGGCTGTAGGTGCGCAGCGCCGCCTTGGCCGCGGCGTAGGCGAGCGTCCCGTCCCAGAGCGGCATGCGGGCCTGGATCGAGGAAATGTGCACGATCGCGCCGCGGCCGGCTTCCATCATGGCCGGCACGAGGGTTCGGTCGAGTCGTACCGCGGCCAGTAGGTTCAGATCCAATTCCTCCTGCCAGCGGTCGTCGTCCAGGACGGCAAAGCCACCGGACGGTGCGGACGATCCGCCGGTGACGTGCACGAGTATGTCGGGCGTCCCCGAGGCCGCGACGACTTCGCCGACGTTCCGTACGGCCCGGGGGTCGGTGAGATCCGCGGCGACGAACGCATCCGCGTCGGACTCCTGGGCAGGGGTCCGAGCGATCGCCGTCACGAAGGCTCCGGCGGACTTCAACCGCGCCACCACGGCGGCACCGGTCCCCTTCGTTCCGCCCGATACCACCGCACGGCGGCCCTCCAGCGTCAGGGTTTTGGGGTAGGTCATCGCGGCTCCCTCTATCGAGTTACTTCTATATCAGCAGTGACTGTTACTGCTAACATAGCACTAAATTGGAAAGGAAGTTGATACGAGATGGTCAGCAAGATTCGCCTCGAGGATCGCGAATGCCCACTGTCGGCGACCATGGGCATCATCGGCGAATGGTGGACGGTGCTGATCCTGCACGACTGCTTCGACGGATACTCGCGGTTCGACGAGTTCCAAGCCAACATCGGGCTCTCGTCGAGCATGCTGACCAGTCGGCTGAAATCCCTGGTCGAGGCGGGCCTGCTCGAACGGAAGCGTTACCGGGACCACCCGCCTCGATACGAGTACGTACTCACCGACCTCGGCCGGTCGCTACGACCCACGCTCGTCGCGCTCGCCGCCTGGCGCAACGCACAGCTGGCACCGGAGCAGCGATCGATGATCCTGATCGACGCGCAGACAGGTCGCGAGGTCGAACCGGTCGTGGTCGACGCCGCCACCGGTGAGCGCGTCGAGAGCCCTCGGTATGTGTATGCGTCCGGCCCCGCGGCCGGACCCGCCATGCGGAAGCGGTACGACGGCGTTACCCGGTAACGCTGCCCGACCACCGCTCAGCGCCCGCCGACGCCGCCGCGCAGTAGACCGGCGGTAACGCCGGCACTCGGCCCGGCCGCCGCCGTCCGAACCCCCGGGACGAACCCGTGTCAATGGGATCGGGCGGCCATGTCGGATCGGGCGGTCACGGCCCCGCCGGGCGCCGTGACCAGAGCGGCCGCGGCCGCTACGCCCGCCGAGACCCAGAGCAGCACCACTGATCCGGCACCGTCGAGGATGACTCCACCGAGGAAGGATCCCAGCGCGATACTGCCGGTGAAGGCGCCGACAAAAAGACCGGTGACGGCTTCGCGCCGTTCGGGCACGGCGTGGACGGCCCAGATCTGGCTGCAGACCGAGACACCGCCGTAGGAGAACCCCCACAGCACCAGTACCACCGCGGCGCCGATCGGGGCCGTACCCACCAGCGGCAGCGCCAGCAGGGCGGCGGTGATGCCGGTCGCCAGGACGAGTACTGTCGACCGGACGCGGCGTGCGGCGGCAGCCCCCGCGGCGAAATTCGCGGCGATCCCGCAGAGCCCGTAGAGGAAGAGCAGCAGCGAGATACCGGCACCGTGGACCCCGGACAATTCCTCCAGCGTGGGCCGCACGTAGGTGTAGGCGGCGAAATGCGCGGTGACCAGGAGGGTCACCACGATCAGCCCGCGGCGCACCGCCGGAATCGCCAGCAGAGAACCGGAATTCCCGGCCGATCCGGCGTCCCGCTCGGGTGGTAGTGCAGGCAGGAGCGCGGCAAGCCCTGCGGCGAGCACAAGAGCAGCCAGCGCGAGTAGGCCGAAAGCGCTGCGCCACCCCGCCATAGCACCGAGAAATGTACCGAACGGAACCCCCAGCACGGACGCTACCGCTACTCCGCTGACGACGGTCGACACCGCCCGCCCCGCGCGACGCGCATCGACCAGCCGGGTGGCGAGCGCCGCCGCGAGCGCCCACACCGCCGCCATGGCGAATCCGACGACCACGCGGCCGAGCGCTAGCACGGCGAATCCCTGGGCGATCGCGGTGATCAGATTTCCGGCGGCGAGCACGAGCGCGGCCGCCACCAGGACGTGGCGCCGGTCCGCGCCGCCGATCATCCGGGAGACGAACGGTGCGGCCAGGGCGGCCACGACCCCGGTGACGGCCAGGCTGAACCCGGCTGTTCCCGGCGTGACGCCCAGCCCTTCGGACATCGGCGTCAGCACGCCGACCGGAAGCATCTCCGAGGTGACAACGAGAAATGTGGACAGGGCGAGGACGACGATCGAGGACCAGCGGTCGCCGGATTCGGCGGCGGGTGCTGGTGATTCACGCACAGTGGACATGAATCCAGTCAAGGACGCCCGCTGGGTCGGAACAACAGTGATCAGCTCATTGTTCGATCAGCTGAACTCATCGATCGCCGTGACGGAGGGAGCGGGATGCCGGACCTTCCCGTCCGCGAGCTGGAATGTCTGCTCGTACTGGCCGAGGAACTGCACTTCGGCCGGACAGCACAGCGGCTGCGGGTATCGCAGAGCCGGGTCAGCCAGCTCGTCGCCGCCCTGGAACGCAAGATCGGGACACAGCTCGTGGCACGCACCAGCCGCCGGGTGGCGCTCACCGAGAGCGGCGCGGAGTTCGTAGACCGGGTGCGTCCCACTTACACCCGGCTGATCGAGCTGGTCGACAGCGCACGGCAGGAGGCCGGGCGAGCCGCGCCCATCCGGATCGGTTTCCAGGGCCTCGCCTACGAGACGATCACCTGGACACTGGCCCGATTCACCCAGGAGAACCCGGGCGCGGCCCTGTCGCTCCGGGAGCTGCCGCTGGGTGATCCATTCGGTGCACTGCTGGCCGGCGATATCGATGCCGCCGTCGCGTTGCTCCCGGTTCGGGAGCCTGGGCTCACGGTCGGGTTCGCGTTCCCACCCGCGCCGCGGATGCTGGCCGTGAGCCACGGACATCCGCTGGCACGGGCGGAGCGTATCGATGCCGAAGCGCTGGCGGACGTCGACCTCATATCGGTGGACGGGCCGGCGCCCTGGTATTGGCGGGATGTGCACTTCCCGCGTTTCACACCGCTCGGGAAGCAGATCGCGGGTACGGTCCGCGTGGCGACCCTGCAGGAGGGGATGACTCTGGCCGCGACCGGTCGGTACGCGATGTTGACCTGCCGGCCGGTGGCCGAGCGCAACCAGCGCGCCGACCTGCGCTACGTGCGCGTCACCGGATTCGACGAGGAGTCCAGAATGGCACTGATCTGGCGTTCCGCGCAGCGCCCCGCGCACTTGACGAAGCTGGCGGCATTACTGGGCGCACTCCCCGATATCGCGGAATCGACGTGGCAGCGCGCCTGAGAACGTGCCGCGGCCGACGCACGTCCTGGTGGATTTCCCGTGCGGTGCGATCAGGAGCCGACACTCCGGCCGTTGCCGGAACGCTCCGACGATCGCCGTGACCTCATGAGCCAGGATGGCCGGCGAGGAATTCCTCGATATCGGCGGCGATCCGTTCCGGTTGTTCACCGTTGATCGCGTGGGAAGCGCCGGGGTAGACCTGCACCCTGCCGTGGCGCAGATTCTCCCGCGCGGTCCGTGCGGCAGTACCGCTGTCGTGCATGGGCGAGTCGCCGGCGATAATCGCCAGCACCGGCATCTCCAAGGCGCGGAGCCGCTCCGGGCCGATCAGATTCGGTGTCGGTAGTCTCATTGTGTACGAGGACATTCCGGCCTCGATCATTCGGGCGATCGGAACGTCCTCGACCGGTGCGCCACCGGCGCTCCAGCTGTTGAAACTGTCCCGCCACGACTTCGGGAACCAGCTCACGCTCGCCGACAGCGACCGCACCAGCAACTCTGTGGAGAGCCCCGCGAATGTCTGCACCGGCTCGACCAGGATCAGACTCGCGACCTTCTCGGGTTCGTGAACGGCGAGATTGGCCGCGGTCCAGCCGCCGATCGAGAGCCCGAGCAGGTGGAATTCCGGTTCGGGCAGCGCGAGGAGGACTTCGTGCAGCCAGCGGGCCTGGTCGGCGTGGGTTTCGATGGGACGGTCCTGCACGCTCATTCCGGGTTCACCCAGCAGGTCCAGCGCGTACACCGCACGCTGAGCGAGCAGGCCGGGCATATTGTCGGCGAATACAGGTGCGCCCGATCGTGTGCCGGGAAGCAGGAGGAACGGCGCCCGCTCGCCGGCCCCCTCCGGACCGGTGTATCGGTATACCCGCACAATCCCGTAGCTCGTCCGCACGTCGAGAACACGCTCCGGTGCGGGCATCTCCCGCATCGCCTCGTTGTACGCCTCCAGATAGCGGGCCTTGTCGCCGGCCGAGTCGAAATGACCCACCGGCGCGGTGTCCCGCAGGATGAGCCACGCCAGAATCATCGCGGCGACGAGCAGGGCGACGACCAGCGTTGCCCTGCGGAACCGCGACCGTGGCCGGCCGGTCCGCCGGGCTCCCTCGTCACCGGCCGCTCCGGCAGTGGGTTCCGCACCGCGGCCGGGTTCGTCTTCGGCCCGCCCGGCGGAGGTGGCCGCGGTCATTTCTGCTGTGCGACGAGTAGACATCGGTCGAGGAAACCCTTCGTTTTCTGATGCAGCACACGGTCTTCCGGTGGCCAGCTGTGATCGGACCGTTCCATCGCGCGGTACAGTTCGCCGGTTCCGGCGGGCTGGCCCCGGAGCGCGTACTCCGTGGTCTCCTGCCATTCCCGGCCGAGGCGACGACCCGAGCGCGAATCGGCCGGCACCTCGTTTTCCACCAGCAGCAGCGCCTGGACCGCATGCGCCTTCCAGTTGAAGTAGGTGGTGATCACCCGCTCCACATCGATATCGAGGCCGACAGGCGCACGCGCGCCCGGATTTCGCACACCGGGGTGGCGCAGCAGGGTGCGGTCGAGGCTCATGGTGGCGGCCACGACCCCGGCCGGCACCCGGGCCTCCGGATGTTCCCGCAATACCTGCGTCACCGCGGCCAGCACGGTCCGCTGACACCGCAATCGCAGCTCCGCGATCTCGAGGAGCCGGACCTGTTCGCTGTAGGTCTCGACCAGCGGCCGGCCGGCCTGCCGATCGAGCGCCGCGCCGACCTCGTCGAGCCGCAACCCCGCACTGGTCAGCAGCTGGATACGGCGGAGACGATCCAGGTGCTCCGGGCCGTAGCGCCGGCGTCCACTGCCGTCCCGTTCCGCGACCAACAGCCCGATCCGGTCGTAGTACTGCAGCGTGCGCACCGTGGTCTCGCACCGGCGCGCGACGTCACCCACGGCGATCCATTCCGATGCGTCCCGAGCAGGCATGACAGCGAGCCTTGCAGATGACGTAACGTCATCTGCAAGATCGGTCGGCGTCCCTCCTCGGTGCCCGACCGGTTTCGGCGAGGGCCGGTCTATCGACCGCCCGAGAGCACGGGCGGTCCGGTCAGGGGACGAAGACTTCGGCCGTTGCCGGAACGCCCGGACGGTCGGTGCGCACGGTGAGCGCGACCCGCCCCGGGCCCGAGTCCACGTGCACATAGAACGGCCGGGAACTCGTGTTGCCGGCGGGGATGAACTGGCTCACCGAACCGCTCCGGCCGGTGTCGAGGTTGCGCCAGTCGACGATCACCGTGACATCACAAGCCAGGATGGTCGGCGCCCAATCGCCCAGCGGGGAGAAGCCCTGCGTGATCCGCAGTTCTATGGAATGAGCAGTTCCCGGAAAGACGTGGTACCGGTCCAGGGGGCCGTCGTAGGCGACTCCGGCGGCACTCAGCATGCCGACGCAGATACCGTTGCCCAACGTCCATGCCGGGGCCGTCCGGATCTCTGTCATAGCGCAGGTGCGGGGTCCGACATTCGACACCCCGAGCTGGCAGGGGTCGGCCGCGGCGACGCCCGGCGCTGTCACGGCCATCGCCGCACCGACGAGTCCGGTAGCTGCTGTCGTGGCCAATTTCCGTGCGATCGTCATGCATAGATGATCGCGCATCGCCTCCCTTCATTACGTTTCGCTCCGTCGCGGGCGGGTCGATCCGCACGCACGAAATCGCTCGCCGGCCTCGAACCCCGCATTCGCCCGTCCCGAAGCCGCGGCTGTCGGCCGAAGGTTCCCGGGGCACCGGGTTTTTCGTGCTCCGCGACCGGATCGTCGCGGCGCTCGTCCCCCGATCTCGTGGAAGTCGCCGGCGCGGTGCTGTCTCCGGGGGGCCGTGGAGACCGAATCGAGCCTGCTGTTCACGCTGGTAACACCGTAGAATTACGGTATCGAACCGCGCATCGGACCGGCCACTCGGAAGGCAGGTGCACCAATGACGCATCACAATGATCCCCTTGCCGCCGGCATGCACACCGCCCACGCCTGGTTGCGGGCCGTCGCCGACGATCTGGGTACCGAAGATCTCACCTTCGCGCTGCGGGCGCTGCGCGCATGGATGCACACCGTCCGGGACCGGATAGGGGTGCCCAATTCCGCCCATCTCACCGCCCAACTACCCGATTTCCTGCGCGGTATCTGGTACGAGGGATGGGTACCGAGCCGGGTACCGGGAAACCACGGCGTCGCCGAGTTCGTCGACGAGTTCGCGGAGCGCGCCGGGATCTCGGCGGGCGATGTTTCGTTCACCGCCGGCTGCGTCACCTCCGCGCTGGACCGGATGATGTCGCCCGGCCAGTTGGATCATGTGTTCGCAGTGTTCCCGGATCGCCTCGGTATCGTGCTGCGCGGTGAGCGGCCGATGGCCGAAGCCTGACGCACGCCACCCGCCCCGATCCCCCGGATCCACCGCGCCGAAGGGACGGATATGCGCACCGCATCGAACGAGATCTGGCCGGTCCTGCGGGTGGACGACTGGGCCGATACCCGCGACACCCTGCACATGTGGACGCAGATCGTCGGCAAGCTCCGGCTCGCCCGCGCCCCGATGGTCAATCACTGGTGGCAGGTGGCCCTTTATATCTCCGCACGCGGTTTGACCACCTCGGCGATCCCCTACGACCGCGGGACGTTCGATATCGAATTCGACTTCATCGACCACCAGCTACTCATCCGGTCCTGCACCGGCGCCCGGCACCGGATCAATCTGGAGCCCCAGACCGTGGCCGAGTTCTACGAAGAAGTGATGGCCGCGCTGCACGCGCTGGGTATCGACATCAGGATCCTGGCCCGACCGGTGGAGGTGGAACGCGCGATTCCGTTCGCCGAGGACACCACGCATGCCGCCTACGACCGGGAGCACGCCAATACGTTCTGGCGCCAGCTGGTGGCCGCCGACCGCGTCCTGAACCGGTTCCGCGGGGAGTTCTCCGGCAAGGCCAGCCCCGTGCATTTCTTCTGGGGCGCGATGGACCTGGCCTATACCCGTTTCTCCGGGCGCACCGCCCCGCCACATCCGGGTGGCGCCCCGAACTGCGCCGACTGGGTCATGGTCGAAGGCTATTCACAGGAGCTGGCCAGTAGCGGCTTCTGGCCCGGTGGCTCGGCCGAGGGCAGTTTCTACGCCTATGCCTACCCCGAGCCAGACGGGTACGCGGACACCCCGATCCGGCCGCAGGCCGGCTATTACGACGCCTCCGTCCACGAGTTCCTGCTGCCCTACGCGGCCGTGCGCACCGCCGAGGAGCCCGAAACCACCCTGCTGGAGTTTTTCCGGTCCACCTACGAGGCCGCCGCCGACGCCGCCGGCTGGGACCGTGGGCACCTGGATACGGTCACGCCGCGGCCACGGTGACCCCGGAATCCGCCGCAGCTCATCGCGCCTCCCCCCTCCGACACCGATCGGCGACCGACCGTGCCGCGTCACCGACCGGGGTATCCGCGACCAGAACGAGGTATGAGGTGCCGAGATCGTGCAGGCCGTTGATCGAGCTTTCATAGCCGATCCGGTGCGCTACTTCGCGAACCCACCGGATCGCGCGTGTTCGCTCGGCCGGGGAGGTGCGCCCGGCATCACACACGATGAGGAGGCGGCGGGCGGCGAGGGCGGTCGCCGTCGCGGTCGCCCTCTGGCACAACCGATTTTCGCAGGTTCGCGCCTTTACCGCCCGGAGGAGCGACCGGAGGCTCGCTCGATCACCGCGGGACCCACCGAACAGGTAATTCACCATCGACCGATCGATGATGACGACGACGACCGCTTCGGAACCGACCCGGATCCCGGCGGTGACCGGCTGCGCGGGTGCCGGGGCCCGGCCATCCGGCCACGCTTGCGGAACAGGCGAGGTGCCGGTATGGCTCGCCGGGATCCCCCAGCGGTGGAACTCCGCGAAGATCGCGTCCACCAGGTGGGCCGGCGGGCCGGTGCAGATCGCTGACCGGCCGACATCCCGATCCGGGGACGGGCGGAACGTGCTGCGCCGAGGCCGCGCGTACGCCCTGCTCCTAGGGTTCTTTTTCGTCGCGATCACGGTTGTCGTGCCTGTCTTTGTGCGCGAGAGGTGTCCGGGCGTCGAACAGCGCCTCGATCCGAGCCTTGATCTCGGCGGTGCCGAACTTCGACTCCCGCTCGTCTCTTCGGTCCACTATTCCCGATGCAGTCATGATTACTCCCGAAATATAAAATTACACGGCTCATCACCGTGAACTGTTGCACGTTCGCGCAGTGTGTGAAACTATCCGAAAAGAATCCGGATACGAGCGATAACGGTAAGAAATAACCGTCTCGCGTTACCATTCGACGGAGGACGAGCCGAGAAGGTTTACAGTCCTAATCCTATCCACTACCGGGATGGCCAGGACCTCCGTCTAGGTGAGAACCCTTTCAGCGCTTCTTCTTTCGTACGATCACCCTCGACCGATCCTGCCGCTCACGCTTCACCGCCCGGCGCTGCCCGAGGGTCGACGAGGGTTTTTTCAGCGATTTCCCGCGCGATTTATCAGCCACTGTCGCTCCTTTTTCCGAAGTTCCATCCGACCGACCTCGACCATACGTCAGAAAAAATAAAAAGCCAGTCGGCTGCCGGACTCGCAGCGCCACCGACCGGCCCGAGGGCGCCACTTCACTCGCCGGCAGAGACCGGGAATCGAGCGGTGCGGGTGGGAGGGGTTTTCGCGGCGAGGAGTTGCAGTGCGTGGGCCGAGCCCGATCCCGGTTCCGTGTCGTACACGAACAAGGTCTGTTCGGGATCATCACCGGGTGAGAACGCCTGGTAGGTGATCGTTACGTCACCGACGAGCGGGTGGTGGTATCGCTTGGTGCCGACGCTGCGCTGGTGCACCTGGTTGCGGGCCCACAGCCGCCGGAACTCGGGGCTCCGGATCGACAGATCGCCGATGAGCCGCGCCAGTTCGGGGTCTTCCGGATGCCGGCCGGCGTCCATCCGGAGCATGGCGGCGGTGTCGGCCGCGACCTGTTCCCAGTCCACATAGAGCTCGCGGGCGTGCGGGTCCAGGAAGACGAAACGGGCCTGGTTGCGCTCGGTCGCGGGCACTGTGCCGAAGTCGGCGACCAGGAGCGCGGCGAGGCGGTTCTGCCCGAGGACATCGAGTCGGCGTCCGAGCACGAAGGCGGGCCGCGGCGCGGTCTCGAGGGTATCGAGCAGGGACCGAGTCGCCGGGTGGAGCCGCTGCGGCCTGGCCGCTCGCCGGCGGCGGGCCGGGGCGGGCCGCGCGATTGTGTGCAGGTGCGCGCGCTCGGCGTCGTCGAGCCGGAGTGCGTCGGCGAGGGCGTCGAGCACCTCGGGGGATGCGCTCTTGCTGCGCCCCTGCTCGAGGCGGGTGTAGTAGTCGACGCTCACGCCGGCCAGCATCGCGAGTTCCTCGCGCCGTAACCCCGCCACGCGCCGCCGGCCGGCGTCGGCGATACCGACCTGGTCCGGGGAGAGCCGGGCGCGCGCCGCGCGCAGGAAATCGGCCGGGCGGGGCTCCAGGTGATCGGACATGACTCCAGTGTCCCGCTCGCGATGGCCCGCCGGCGGGATGAGGGGTGCCCAGTTTGTCCCAGGAAACTGTGGGCCTTCACCACCTCCCCGGGCCCGCCGACGATGGACGAGTCGTAATTCCGCGGCAACTCCTTCGGAAAGGAACCCACTCCATGTCTGTCTGGATGATCACCGGCGCCGGACGCGGCCTCGGTCTCGAGATCGCCCGCGCCGCTCTGGCCGGGGGCGAGCAGGTCGCCCTGGGGGCGCGCCGACCCGAGACCCTGCCCGCAGACGTCCGCGACCACCCGAACACGCTGCCGGTACGGCTCGATGTGACCGATGAGACGCAGATCGCGTCGGCGGTGGCCGAGATCGTCGACCGGTTCGCTTCAATCGACGTCCTCGTCAACAACGCCGGCCGCGGGCTGCTCGGCGCACTCGAGGAGATCACCGGCGCCGAGGCGCGATCGCTGTTCGATGTGAACGTGTTCGGCCTGATCGACACCACCCGCGCGGTCCTGCCGATCATGCGCCGGGCGGGCAAGGGCAAGCTCGTCCACATCGGGTCGCGCTCCGGATTCGAAGGCGAACCGGGCGTGAGCATGTACTCCGCCGCCAAGTTCGCCGTCGCCGGGATCAGTGAGGCCCTCGCGTCCGAACTGGAGCCGTTCGGCATCCAGAGCATGGTCGTCGAGCCCGGTGTCTTCCGCACCGACTTCCTCGACGCATCCTCGGTGCAGCTGCCCGAGAGCCGTATCGCCGAGTACGACGGAACTCCGGCTCACGTCACACTGGACTGGGTGGAAGAAGCCAATCACACGCAGCTCGGCGACCCTGTCAAGGGTGCCGCTTTCATCTACCGGGTCGCGTCGGGCGCGCAACTTCCGCTACACCTGCTGGTCGGGCAGGACGCGCTGGATCGTCGCGTCGTGCTGACCGAGCGCATCGAGCGCGAGATCGCGCCGCTGCGCGAGGCCTCGGCCGCCACCGCCCACACCGGGAGTGCGTGATCCCTGTGCCAGGGCCCCTCGAGCCGTGTCCGGCCCGCTCGTCCACCGGCCGAGCGGCCGGTCCCACGGTGCCGGTCATCACCGCCGGTGAAGAATTGCCCGCCTGCCGTGAGCCGGGACCGAGCAAGGATCGATGTCACACCACGGAATAGCCGTCGAACGGGCCGACGTTGCATCCGCCTGTGACCGATACATCGCAGCTCGTGGACAGCCTGTTCGAACCGTTCGAGGTGAAGTCGCTACACCTGCGCAATCGTTTCGCGATGGCGCCGATGACGCGGATGTTCTCGCCGGACGGTATCCCCACCGTGGACGTCGCCGAATACTATCGGCGGCGCGCCGCGGGCGGTGTCGGGCTGATCATCACCGAGGGCACTTATATCCCCGACCCGGCCGCAGGGCCCCATACCTCGGTGCCGCGCCACTACGGGGAGCAGAGCCTCGCCGGCTGGAAAGCGGTGGTCGACGCCGTGCACGCGGAGGGCGGGCAGATCATCCCGCAGCTGTGGCGCTTGGGGGTAGGTCGCGGTAACCGACCCGAGCTGAATCCCGAGATCGAATCCGTCAGCCCGTCCGGCCTCGGCCTCGACGGCACCGCAGCCGGGCGTGCACTGACCGCGTCCGACCTCGACGCTTTACGAGACGCCTGGGTCGACGCCGCCGTCAATGCGAAGGCCACCGGATTCGACGGTATCGAGCTGCACGGTGCACACGGCTACCTACTCGATCAATTCCTCTGGGACCGAACCAATCTCCGCTCCGACGACTACGGCGGCACGCTCGAGGCCCGTGTTCGTTTTCCCGCCGAGGTCGTCGCGGCGATCCGCGAAGCCGTCGGCCCCGACCTCGCGATCGTGTACCGGTACTCGCAATGGAAATCCAGTGACTACACCGCACGTATCGCGGCGACACCCGACGAACTCGCCCGCGTGCTCACCCCGCTCGTCCGGGCGGGGGTCGACGTTCTACATCCGTCCACCCGCAGGCACTGGGAACCGGCCTTCCCCGAATTGTCCGGCACGGATGGCGAGCTGGGACTGGCCGGGTGGACCAAGAAGATCACCGGGCTGCCTACGATCACCGTCGGTTCGGTCGGTCTCGACGAGGTGTTCACCACCTCCTTCACCGGCAGGGGAGATTCCAACGTCACCGGTATCGACCGGCTTCTGAAACAGCACGCACACGGCGAATTCGATCTCGTCGCGCTCGGCCGTGCCCTGCTCGCCGACCCGGAGTGGGTCCGGAAGCTTCGCGAAGGGCGCAGCGACGAACACATCGCCTACCGGCAGGAACACCAGAGAACGCTGACGTAGAACGCCCTCGCGGCGCGGTGGACCGCACCGGCGAGGGAAGGGCCTGCATCCAATGGATGCAGGCCCTTCTCGTCCGCGCATGTCTACCCGTGGAGCAGCTTGCGGCGCAAGCCCTCGGTGGCGACGACGAGGGCGGGGGCCAGGGGCAGGTGCGTGATCGACAGCGCGACCGTGGACGCGGTGTCGAAATAATGTCGTCG
The DNA here is from genome assembly GCF_040654015.1 of Nocardia sp. NPDC050799. NCBI lineage: Bacteria > Bacillati > Actinomycetota > Actinomycetes > Mycobacteriales > Nocardiaceae > Nocardia > Nocardia sp. NPDC050799. The sequence continues at coordinate 64,252 of NZ_JBFAHF010000033.1, read as the reverse complement.
GCCCGCAACGTGTCGCGAATCACTCAGCGCACGATTCGGCCCCGACAATCGGCAGAGGCGGGCCGGTGCACCGGCCCGGGAGACGGTGATGTCGCGATCCCGCCAGCGCCGGGACCTGCCGCTTCATACCGTCGGCCGATGTGAATACTGATCCTTCCGCTGGACCGGATGCCGACGATCGCCTACACGGTTCCGTCGTCCTGTACATGTCCGTCGCGGCCGCACTCGGCACCTCCACGATCTATCCACTGCAACCCGCGATCGCGGATGTCGCGCAGTCTCTGGACTCGCGGCTCGCCGCGGTCGGACTCGCGCTCGCGTGTGGGCCCGCCGGTTACCTGGCGGGCCTCGGCCTGCTCGTCCCGCTGGTGGACCGCTTCCCACCGGGACGGGTTCTCGCGCTCCAGTTCGCCGTCCTGGCAGGAGCGCTGGCGGTGTGTGCGGCGGTGGACGATGTGTGGCGACTGGGGATGGTGACCGGTGTGGTCGGAGCATGTTCGGCAGTGGGCGCGGCCCTCAGTTCCGTGGCCGGCCGATTCGCTCCACCGCGTCGGCGCGCGACGATCCTGGGAATCGTGACCGCCGGAATATCGGTGGGGATCCTCGCCGGCCGGATCGCCGGTGGCTGGCTGGCCGACGAAATAGGCTGGCGTGGCATGGTTCTCGTGTTCGCCGCGTCCTGCGCCGTATTCGCGGCATCCTGTGCGGTGGTGCTGCCGGGTACGCGGGGTGCCGGTCAGCGCGGCTATATCGCGACTCTGCGCTCGCTCCCCGGGTTGTTCGTGCGGTACACCGAGCTCCGGGTCGCGGCGATATGCGGCGCGATGTGGTTCTTCGCGTTCTGCGCGGTGTGGGCCGGGCTCGCGGTCGCCCTCTCCAAGCCGCCGTTCGCGTACTCCGCGGAGCAGATCGGCCTCTTCGCGGCGGCCGGGCTGTCGGGTATTCCGGCAGCCCGGCTCGCCGGCGCCTGGGCCGACCGGGTGGGCGCCACGCGCGTCGTTGTGGCAGGGCTGGCGCTGGCCGGAGCGGCCGCAACCATCGCGGCATTCACCCTCACCGACACCCTCGTGACACTGGTCTGCCTGGCCCTTTTCGATGCGGGTCTCTTCGCCGCACAGGTGGCGAATCAGAGCACCGTACTATCGATCGACCCTGCCGCTCCGGCGCGGTTCAACAGCGCGTACATGCTGGTGTACTTCGTCGGCGGAAGCCTCGGGTCCGCCGCCGGCGCGGCAGCCGTCGACCGGTTCGGCTGGGCGGCAACGGCTTCACTCGCCGCGGCAGCCATCGGGATCGCCGCCATGATCGTCGTGACCACGTCTGTCCGACAGTCCCGAGCGACCGGCCGCTATCCGGTGCCTGGGACCGGTCGTCTCGGCGGTGCCGTCGTCCGCGGCGACGCACCCGGACCGACCGACACCCGACCGGCTAGACCGTGACGACGATCTTCCCGGCATGGATTCCCTTCTCGAGGTGCCGGTGCGCCGCCACGACGTCGTCGAGGCTATCGCCGGCCTCCAGCCCGGTGACCTCGGGGCCCACCGCGTCGACGATGCCGGTTCCTTCGACGCCGAGGCGGGCGTGCGGCAGGGCGACGGCCGCGGGCATGCCGCCGGAACGCATCATCAGATCGAGCGGGTTGACGGCGAACGCTTCGATCCTGACCCGTACCTCGCCCGCTGCGGGCTCGACGACCGGTTCCTCGACGATGCGCATGACATCCGGTTCGCCGAACCGGTCGAACACGACAACTCGTGACATGGTGATTCCTCCGTATCCAGCGCTGAATGCGCCGCTCCAGAACGCTACGGAGCCGTGCGTTACCTCCTGGTACCTTCGAATTCCATGCAGAACACCGCCGGATCGGCCTTCCTCGCCGACTGCCCCACCCGCCTGGCGGTCGAGATCATCTCCGACAAATGGGCCGTGCTCGTGCTCTTCGGGCTCAGCCGGCAACCTCGCAGGCACGGGGAGCTCGCCGACCTCATCGGCGGCATCTCGCGCAAGGTCCTCACCCAGACGCTGCGCCGACTCCAGCAGTACGGTCTGGTCGAACGTCATGCCGAAGCGCCACGGCGGGTCGTGTACAGCCTCACCGACCTCGGCCGGACCCTCGTCGAGCCCATCGAGGTCCTGACGAGCTGGGCGCGGGACCACGGCGGGGCGATCGCCGACTTCCAGGAAGCGAACCGGACCGTTGCTTCGGACCGGGCACACCCGGCCGGTTGATCCCGACGATGGCCGGATCCACCCGCGTCCCCAGGACCCGGCCGGGATGCATTCGCGCGACGGAGCCCGGTGCGTGGCACCGAACCGTTGCCGGCCGGACGCGGCGGAGTGCGGCGACTAATATTCCGGAGATGTCGTTGCCGAGTGATATGCGTGCGTTCAATCGGTCCGTGGTCGAGAATTTCCGCGCCGAAGGCGGGAAGATCACGATGGAGGGGATGCTGAAGGGGTCCGACCTCGTTGTACTCACCACCGTCGGCAGGCGTAGCGGACGGCAACATATCGTGCCGCTCGGGTACCTGACCGACGGTGACGATCGAATCGTGTTGTGGGCGTCCAATATGGCCGCGGCCGAACACCCGGCGTGGTACCGGAATCTGGTCGCCGAACCGCAGGTCATCGTAGAGCGGCCCACCCCGGCCGGTATCGATCTGTTCACCGGTACCGCGCACACCGCCGCCGGAGCCGAACGGGAGCGGCTGTTCGCGAAGCTGGCAGACCGGTTCCCGCATATGGCCGCACATCAGCAGCAGACCGAACGGGAGATTCCGCTCGTGGTGGTGGAACGAGTGTCGGGCCGCGCCGATTAGCGTGTCGCGTCAGCATCCGTTCTCGGTGGGCAACGGAGCATCCGGGGCGAAGTAGTTCTTCGGATCGCGCGGGTCCGGCTCGGCCGAACCGGCGGGCGGATTGCTGTAGCCGGGCGCGCGGAAGCCCTTGCCGTGGAGTGCGCGGTTCACGGCGTAGTGGGCCGCTTCCGGCCGGCAAGCTCTTGCCGAGAGGTGATCGGCGGCAGACGATCTCGTTTCACCGAGAAATGCTCGCCATGATTCTGGACCTGGGTCCGCCCCCGGTCGTGGCATAGGGTTCGGTCGCCCATGCCTGTCATCGGCCACCGGAACCGCGCGGGACCGCCTCGTCGTCGCGGCGTCCCCGGTCGTCGGCCGACCGGCTCGAGCGCAGTTCCAATCGCCGCCGGCACCGCGCCGCACATCGTATGGCCGGCCGACCTCCCAGAAGGAGTCCGATGTCCTCCGTGCGTGGCCCCGCGATCGGGTTGTCCGTCTTCGGTGTGGTCGCAGTGTGTTGCCTGAGCCTGGTCATGACCACCGCGCGTGGACCGGCCACCGAGGTCGGCACCGAATACGCGGCGGTCTTCACCGATACCTCCGGGCTCGCCGCCGGCAGCGGTGTCCGGCTGGCCGGAGCCCGGATCGGAACGGTCACCACGATCGATGTCGCCGACGATGCCACGGCCCGGGTGGAATTCACCCTGGGCCACGACCGGCCGGTTCTGGACACCACGCACGCCGCGGTCCGCTATCAGAGCCTGCTCGGGCAGTACTACCTGGAACTGTTCGAGTCCGGCCCCGGAGGGGACGTGCTCGCCTCCGGGGCAACGATTCCGCGCGAGCGGACCGCGCCGAGTGTCGACGTATCGCGGCTGTTCGACGGATTCCGACCATTGTTCACCGCGCTCGACCTCGAGGAACTGGGCCGGGTGGCGGAGAACGTGGGCCGGGTCCTCCAGGGCGACGGCACGGGTATCGGACCGGTACTGACGGCGCTGGGCGACCTGCTCCGGTACGCGACGAACGAGCACGCGGCCGTGGCGGTGTTCATTCACAATCTGGGGAAGATCGCCACCGAGATCGGCGGTATCGCCGAACAGGTCGGCGTACTGATCGAGGGGATCGCCGCCCTGGTAGGCCTGTTCGACGACGCTGTGGCACTGGTGAACTCGCTGTTCGCGGAGGATTCGAACCTCGATTCGGAGGGTGGGCTCCTCGCCGAGCCGGAATCTCTTTCCGAAGGCGCCTACCCGGCCCTGCACGAGCAGTCGCGCGTACTCGCTTCTCGTCCCGACCAGCTCGTGGAGGTCCTGTCGCTGAAGCCGGAACTGATCGACGGCTTGAACTCGGACCATCCGGAAGGAAGCGCGGAATCCGCGGCCACCTGTTCGACCTGGCCGTTGGCCCCGGCCGGTCTCGCCGGAACGCAGCAGCGGGCGGTGTGCCGATGAAACGCACCCGACCGGGCCGGATCGCATCCAGGCCTTCCCCTTTCGGCGAATATCTCTGCCGCACAGGCAGTCACGTAGTCAGTGAGGACCCCCAGTGAGCGATACCTCGGAGACCGGCGAACAGCGGAAGCGCGATGAACAGCGCGCACCCAGTTCATTGGCCACCGTATCGGCGTGGGGACTCGCCGCGGTCGCATTCGTCGTCCTGGCAATACTTCTCGGCTGGCGCTGGTACTCCGCCCAGCACGAGCTCGACGACCTGCGCGGCCGCATCACCGATCGCGACCGGGTGGCCGCCGTCGCCGCCGACTACACAGAACGTTCGCTGACCTACGACTTCCGCAGCCTCGACGCTTTCTTCGCCGGGGTCCGGCAGGGAACAACCGCCGCGTTCGCCCACCGCTACGACACCGTCGGCGACACACTCGCGAAAGTGATGACCGAGGCCGAGGTCGTCGCCCAGGGCGAGGTCGTGAGCACCGCGGTCGACGCCGTCGACGCGGACAACTACATCGTCACGGTCTTCGCTACCCAGCAGACCCGCAACGTCCGGAATCCGGAACCGGTCGGCGCACCCACCCTGGTGACCGTCGGTGTGCAGCGCGTCGGCGACGAATGGCTTGTCGCCGACTACCGCCCGCGATGAGGACGCCGGCGGACTATCCGGCCGAATCGATCAGCAGGTGTTCCATACCGTTCGCCTCATCGGAGTACTTGTGGAGTCCGACGACCGCCACGAAATCGTGGTCGCCGACACTGCGCTGCAATGGTCTCCAATTGTCGGCGAGATACCGGCCCGCGCCCGCGGTGCCGCGCCGGCCCAGTCCCCCGCAGTACACCCAGTATCGACCGGGGTGCAGATCGGGATTCGGCCGCACTCGGGCGATGATGCCGACATCGACGACGTCGTGCGCGTCGAAGCGACGTCCGTCGCTGAGTTCCACGCGCCGCGGGTAGAAACTGCCGTTGGTCGCGCCGTCGTCGACGGTGAACAGCGGACGTTCGGCGATTTCGGCGTATCTGCGGATATAGTCGTTGCCGCCCAGCCCGAAACTGATGAAGGGGCGGTCGTAGGGCGCGGCGATGTCGCGGTCACTCCGTATCCTGACCGGAATACGGGTATGCCGCTGCAGCAGATCGAAAACGTACAGCAGACCGCGCAGGTCGCTCTCCAGGACGACCAGGGTTTCCGGGGACTGCCCGGGCGCGTGGGCACCCTCCTTCCTGCCGAAAAGACTCCGGCGCGCGAATCCCGGCGTTCGCCGGTCGTCCAACGGCTCGATCGACTCGAACGAGGGGTGCACGAGAAGCGCTTCGCCCGTGACCATCTCGGCACCGAAAAATGCCTCGAGTACGGCATCGACGTCGGCGGCACCCGCGGGCCGGGACCGGCCGGGGGCCGGCGACGACCCGGCGATCCGGAACAATCCTTCGACCGTCCAGCCCGGGAACATCTTCTCCAGGACCCGGCAGTGATAGTCGCGGGGTAGCCCGACCATGCGACCGGAGAGCCACTGGTAATACTGGGCTTTCGCCGGCCCGTGGCCCGGCGGGATGGGCGGGTCGAGCTGGGCCGCGCACCTGTCGTACGCGGCCAAGAAGTCCGGATGGCTTTTCAGATGCCGTTCGGCCAATAGGACCTTCAACACGGTTGCCAACGAAAACCCCCTTCACCCCGGCAGGCTCCGTCCACTGTGCCGGAGACTCGAGCATCGCCGGTTCGACCACGGCGAGGCCCGTCCGCGGGCCTGACCTGCCGAGGAACCGGCTCCCTCGGCTATCACATACAGGTGTAGCCGATGCCGTTACACGAAGGGCACCGGGTTGCCGGTGCCGCCCGGACCGGTGGCCGTGATCGGCCCGGTCGCGCGGCGGGAGGTCGGGGACAGAGGTGTGATGGTAGGCATGGTGGCTGCTTCCTTGTTTCTGGGTCGATGTCCTTCGCTGTACCGAGTGATCTACTCGAGCTCTCATAGCCGCTCGCTCTTCCATTAGGCGCCTGGACCTGTTGTCGGGCAATGCATCTCACGATCCGTTTTCGTCCGTTTTGGTCCGTTTCCGGGTGGCCGGCGAGGCGGTGGAACCACCGCGGCGCCACCCGTTCCCACCGCGCGGACCGACATCGGTGAGAGCTCACAAACACGCACCGGAGAGAGTCCGGGTACGGTGACATCCACCCCCGATCACGGTGCGGTATTCCTGCTGAGAAACGAGGATGTGCTCGATGACATCTACCGCCGAAAAACTGGCCGACCTGCGTAAGAAGCTCGAGCTCGCGCAGGAGCCGGCCGGAGAGGCGGGAGCCGCCAAACGAGCACGTAAGGGCATACCGTCCGCCCGCGACCGCATCGAGATGCTGCTGGATCCGGGCACCTTTGTGGAGATCGGTGCTCTCGTGCGAAATCCGGCGGACAAGGACGCCCTCTACGGCGACGGGGTGGTCACCGGGCGAGGCCTGGTGGACGGCCGGCCCGTCGCGGTGTTCTCCCATGACCAGACCGTGTACGGCGGCACCATCGGCGAGATGTTCGGCCGCAAGGTCGCCGCGATCATGGACCTGGCCGGGCGGATGGGCTGTCCGCTGGTCGGGATCAACGATTCGGGTGGCGCGCGCGTCCAGGAGGCCGTGACGTCGCTGCGCTGGTACGGCGAATTGGCGACCAAGATGGAACCGCTCTCGGGTGCGGTACCGATGGTCTCGCTGATCCTGGGTAACTGCGCGGCCGGTGCGGTTTACCAGCCGATCTGCACCGATGTCGTGGTCGCCACGAAGAGCGCGCACATGTTCGTCACCGGGCCCAAGATCATCGAGGACGCCATCGGCGAGAAAGTGGATATGGAGGAACTAGGCGGTGCCTACAACCAGGCTGCCTACGGCAATATCCACCATGTGGCCGAGGACGAGGCGGCCGCCTTCGCGTGGGTCCGCAACTACTTGAGCTACCTGCCGTCGAGCGCTGTCGAACTGCCGCCGATCGTCAATCCCGGACTCGAGCCGGAGGTCACCGAATCCGATCTGGCGCTGAACACGCTGGTCCCCGACTCGGACAACGCGGTTTACGATATGCACGAGGTGCTGTTGCGCATCTTCGACGACGGCGAGTTCCACGAGATCGGTGCGGCCGCCACCAAAAACCTGATCACCGGATTCGCCCGCGTCGACGGTCACCCGGTGGGTGTGGTCGCCAACCAGCCGACCGTGCTGGCCGGCGCGCTCGACGCCAAGGCCAGCGACAAGGCCGCGCATTTCATCCACATCTGCAACGCCTTCGAGATCCCACTGGTGCTGGTGGTCGACACCCCCGGCTTCCTGCCCGGCGTGGAACAGGAGAAGGCGGGCGTCATCAAGCGCGGCGGCCGGTTCCTGTTCGCCTATGTGGAGGCCACCGTCCCCAAGGTGACCGTGGTGGTCCGCAAGGCCTACGGCGGCGGGTGGGCGGTCATGGGCGCCAAAGCTCTCGGCTGCGATATCTACCTGGCCTGGCCCACCGCGCGCATCGCGGTCATGGGGGCCGAGAGCGCGGTGGGCCTGACCCAGCGCAAGGTCCTGGACGCGACCCCCGAAGATCAGCGCGCCGCGCTGCGGCAGCAGATGATCGACTTCTACAACGCGACCGTCGCGACCCCGTGGATCGCGGCCGAACGCGGCTACATCGATAGTGTGATCGAGCCGTCGGCCACCCGGCTGGAGCTCCGGCGGGCTCTGCACCTGCTCCGCGACAAGAAGGTCATCCGCTACCCGCGCAAACATCATCTGCTGCCGCTGTGAACAGACCCGCCGATCGGCGGGCAGGATCGGTGGCGGATCTCGGCCGTACCGGCGCATCGAGCCGGTACGGGCTCAGCATCCAGCAAAGTATCAATGGAGACCTCAGCGTCTCCGCTTCGACACCCGTATTCATTCGCCCGGCGACGGAACCCGACCCGGCGCCCGCGACGATCCCACACCCTTGCGCATAGACCATCGCTGCCCGAGTCCGATAGCGCTGACCAGGGACGGCCGTCCGGCGGGCCGACAATGTAACGAATAGGCGTCAGCGAACGAAAGACGCAGCAGCGCACGCATTCCAGCGCGGCGCGTGGAATTCGGAAGGCGCTCCGTGCGCGGATGCCGTTCGATGACCAGGACCGACAATCGAGAAAGATAGATATGCCTGGCTTTCTGAAATACATTCTGTGGCTCAACATGCTGGGCATGCTCTCCGGTGCCTACTACTGACCCAGCCGCGACAGGGCCGGATTCAGTGGTGGATTCCATCGACTGTGAGTAGCTGCCCGCTCCATCGGGCCGGTCGGCGGATCACCACCGCGCCGTCGGCCGGCCCGCGCCGGGTCCGGCGCCGGCGCGAACCCGGTGCCACGAGCGGCGCGAGCAGGCCGGGAAACGTGCGGCCGGCGCCCCTATGTCAGTCGGCGGCGCGCAGGGGCGCGCCGACATGGTGCAGGTGGGCCAGTGCCTCCCGGTACGACGCGAACAGTCCGGTCTCGTGGTAGGGCACGCCGATTTCGGCGCAATAGTCGCGGACTATTCGTTGTGCGTGACGAAGGTTCGGCGTAGGCATACTCGGGAACAGATGGTGCTCGATCTGATAGTTGAGCCCGCCGAGAGCGAGGTCGGTCAGCACGCCGCCCCGGACGTTGCGGGAGGTCAGCACCTGTCGGCGCAGAAAATCGGGGCGGTCGTCACCGGTCAGGGTCGGCATGCCCTTGTGGTTCGGAGCGAAGACACAGCCCATGTACAGGCCGAACAGCGCCTGGTGGACAGCGAGGAACGCGAAGGCCTTGTCCACGGGCAGAACCGCGAACACCGCGGCCAGGTAGACGGCGAAGTGACCGAAGAGCAGGGCGCCTTCCAGCAGACGATGCTTCATCGATTGATTTCTGAGCGCTCGTACGCCCGCCACATGGAGATTCAGGCCCTCCAGCAGCAGTAGCGGGAAGAACAGGAATGCCTGCGCCCGCCCGAGAAGTCGAGGCAGACCGCGGCTGGCCCGAGCCTGCCGCTGGGACCAGAGCAGAATATCGGGCGCGACGTCGGGATCGAGTTCCTCATGGTTCGGGTTCGCGTGATGGCGGGTGTGTTTGTCCTGCCACCAGCCGTAGGCCAGACCTATCCCGGCGTTGCCGACCACTCGGCCCACGATCTCTGTCGCCCGCCGCAGCCGGAAGACCTGGCGGTGCGCGACATCGTGCATGACAAGTGCGACCTGAGCACATGTCACGGCCATGAACGCCGCGATCATCAGCGTCCACCACGAGTCGCCGACGAGGACGAACGCCGCCCAGCCGGCGACGAACACGCCCCCCACCAGGCCGAGCCGGACGGTGTAGTAGCCGGGTCGCCGGTCCATCAGTCCGGCGTCGGAGATTCGGCGCAGCAGGCGGGAGTAATCGCCGTCGGCAGCGCTGCGCCGTGGTGATCGTGGAGAGGACTGCGGTATCAAGGCCGGTGTCGTCATAGATCTTCCTGAGAGTTGGGACAAGGACCCCACCCCCACCCGTTCGGCTGCCGACCGGTCGATGTCGGTCGGAGATCCGTTCCAGCCGGTCTCGGGCGCAGGGTCGGGCTGACGAATTCGATGAAACCGAGGATATCGGCCGAATTCTCGTCTCGGGTAATCCTCTGGTATTAGATCGGATCGCACTGTGATGTGATATCAGCTCTTCCCGACCCCGCAGGCATCGGTGGTCCTCGATGCGCGCCGGATGGGCCGATCACCGCGCTGCCGGCGACAGCGGCCGGCAGCGCGGGTTCCCGATCAGACGGGCATGGTCGCGTCACCGGACTCGTCACTCGGCGGCCCCGGGTCGGCAACACCGGCGCTCTTCTCCGCCGGTCCAGGCGGTTCGATACCGGGCGGACGCCGGAAACCGGCGAACCAGCCGAGTTCACCGGCGCCATCGGCCATCACATCCGCAACCGGCGTCAACTTCCCCTTGATGATGACATCCACGATGCCACCTTCCGGATCGCCTTCCTCACGTTGCACCCGTACCACCGCCGATCCGTCGTCGAAGGTGATGAGGTCACCGCTCGCCAGATCGCTCGGGTCGACCGGTTCCAAGGCTTTCTCGTCCAGCCACTCGGCGTCCGTACCGGCGTAGGCGGCCTTCCCATCGGTACCACCCGCGTTGCTGTACGCCGCTTCGTAAGCGGCGGCGACACTCGGCCACACCTGCTCGGTGACGTCGTCCGCCTTATGGGTGTACGGGATCCGTCCGTCCTCGTCACGCGCCTTTTCGCCGGTCGGAGCGACCGTCCGCGGTGCGTTCGCGTCATCCTGCTGTCCGGGATCCGGCGCCGCTGTCGCCTCGCCCGGCGAGTGCTGAACCGCGGGCGTGGTGACCGTCGGTTGAGCGGGCTGCGGGGCGGCAGCCGGACCTCCCCGCTGCGGGCCGGCATCGTGATACCGCTCGCGATCGGGTTCCAGGTCCGCGCCCGGGCCGCTGTCGGCGAGGCCGGGATCCTGGAGATTCGACATCATCAAGGGCATCAGCAGACTGGAAGGATCGAATGGTTGCCCCCCACCCTGCGGAACCGCCGCGGACAGTTGATCCATCCCGATGCTCCCCTGAGACGGCGGATCGGCCTGCGCGCGGGAAATCTCCGCCACCGAGTCGTCCGACGTGTCGCCGCCGGAACCGGTGCCCGAGGCGAGACCTGTGTCGGCACCGAGGCCGGGATCGGCACCGGTAGAACCGGTGGTGACGACACCCGCAGGGCTCGAACCCGCCGCGGCCCCCCACGAGCCGGAATTCGCCGCGGCGGCTCGGAAACCCGGAGCCGCGGCAGCAACCTGCGAACCCGAGCCCGGAGCCGCGGCAGCAACCTGCGAACCCGAGGCCGGCGCCGCGGCAGCAACCTGCGAACCCGAGTGCTCCGAACCCGAAGCCGCATCCTCCGAACCCGAGTGCCCCGAACCCGAAGCCGCATCCTCCGAACCCGTACTCGAGTCGGAGCCCGAATCCGAGTCCGAAAGAGCGTCGATGGCGTATAGACCGGCACCCACGGCGACTGCGCCGACGGCAACGCCACCGACAATCTTGAGGGTCCGGCCGGAACCCGAACCATTGCCGGCTGCCGACCCCGAACCGGCCCCCGCACCCGAACCGGCCCCAGCACCCGAACCAGCACCAGCACCCGAACCAGCACCAGCACCCGAACCAGCACCCGAACCAGCACCAGCACCCGAACCAGCACCAGCCCCCGAACCAGCACCAGCACCCGAACCAGCACCCGCCCCCGAACCAGCACCCGCCCCCGAACCAGCACCCGCCCCCGAACCACTGCCACGATCCGGCTCGTCCGCACGCCCACCGGCATCCGGATCCGCACGCCCGCCGGCATCCGGATCCGCACGCCTACCGCCATCCGGCGCACCTCCACGCCTACCGGCATCCGGATCCGCGCCGGCCCGATTGCGGTCGGGAAGGCCCGGCTCATGCATAACCAACAGTTCGTCCCGTTCGCCCCGCCGGCTCGGCCGGTCCGCCTCGCCATCCCGGCGGGCCTGTTCCTCCGCCTCCCTGGCCAGGCGTGCCTGCTCCCGCGCCTCCTCGTCCAGGCGTCGCTGCCGCTCCTCCTCGAGGCGTGCCTGCTCCCGCGCCTCTCTTTCCACGCGGGCCTGTTCTTCCGCCTCGGCCCGGCCGTGTGCCCTTTCCCGCGCCGTGTCCAGACGGTCCTGTTCTCTCGTCACGTCACGCTCCAGCCCCTGGATCTCCCGCCCCACTCGTTGCTGTTCCCTCGTCAGCTCTTCCGCCATCCAATGGGCGTTGTTCCGCGCCCCGGACAGATCCGGCAGCACCCGTGCTTCCTGGTCGCTGTACCGGCTTTCCAGGACATCCCATCGCGGCTGTGCTGTCACACCGCTCCGGTCGTCGGTGCCGTCCGGAGTGGTGTCGTTCCACTCCCTTTGCTGTTGTCTGCGCAGCTCATCCCGCTGGGCCCGGAGTTCGTTCCGTCGTGCCTGCAGCTCCTGCAGGCCGCGTCTCCCGTCGTGCACCCTGTTCTGCGCGACTCGCAATTCCGCAATGTCGCGCTCACTGTGGTTCGGCACCCAGGGCGGCCGGCCCTCGGCCTCCCGATGTGCGTTGAGCCTGTTCATCGCGTCCGTGAGCGCCGAGTGGTCCTGCTCGGCCCGCTCGAGCCGCCGCATGAGCCCGCGTGACCCCGGTCGCTCCTCCAACCGTTGCGCGAGCGTCCACCGGCGTCGCTCCAGCTCCCGCAGCTGACCCCGAATCGTGACCTCTCGGGTGAGGTCGATGATTGCCTGGTGTGCCGGACTCGCGTCGGACAAGTTCGCTCGTTCACCGAGTGCTCTTCGAATCCGCGCCGGGTCGCCGGCGTCTGTGAATATGTCGGCGCCCCTGGTCTCCCTGTCCGCGATGGCGCGCATCGGGCGCGAAAGCCCCTCCCCGAGTTCGCTGGTCGCATCGACCAGACGCCGGGACAGTCGCGCCACGCTACTCGCTATCGACACCAGTCGCTCACCAACCGGACAACGGCGCTTCGGATGAGGTAACTCGGCAGAGATTTCGCTCGAGCGAGAAACGTGGCGCCCCACTGTGGCACACAGCGATTTCGTGCGATCCGACAGCCGAACGCCGAATCGGACAGCTACGGCACGAAACACGGTTCATATCAACACTTCCTGTACTGATACCGCTGTTCTCTGGTCGGGCCGGAACCGGTCAGGATGTCGAGCGTACTGACATACTCGACGATGTGGTACCGGTCAGCATGATTCCAGATCACCCGTAGTAGTCGACCGATATAACTTTCCCCTGGTTGTCGACCGAACAACGCTAACCGTATCGCGGTCGGCTCCTCAACTATGGGAATGCGAACCCGGGTTGATCTGCCGGCGACCGGCAACACCACGACCCCAGAGGTCGGTACCTGTTCGTTGTTCGAACAGTCCATAACCAACTCCAACACACAGGTGGTCGCATGGCAGGGAAGCCCGCCGCCGCGGCGATCGACAAGGCGGCGGCACATCCGCCGGAATTCCTCTTCACGGCAACGGTCATGACGACACCACCGAGTGCGGTGTGGCAGCGTGCCTGTGCGATGCTGGGAGACCGCACGAAAGGAATCGACCGTGGTCGTGGGCATGGTGCTCGGCGATCGCCGCTTCCGCATTTCGACGTGGGAGCGATCCGGCCTGTCATCGTGCTGATCAGCGGCTGATCCCTGCCGTACCCCTGCGTCGAAGCGTCGCCGCCCCGCAGGCACCTTCGTTTCCCACAGGAGTACGTCATGTCCACGATCGGTTGGACCGAACACGGATCGTCTCTTTCCGCCCGGTGGCATTCCGAGAATGCCACCCCCGCCCCCGAACGCGTCGTCGCCGTGGACGATCGCATCACCGCGAAGGCCGCGTACGGCCTGGTGAGAGCGGGCACGGGGCTACTCTGGCAGGGCGATTTCCACAATGCCCGCCAGATCGTGCGGGCCGTGGACCGCCGCTGGCAACGGGTTCCGCGGGCCACGCGGGCCGGAAGCGACCCCGCCGCTCTCTTCTACGACCACCGTGCCGCACGGGCCGAACGAGCCGAACTGCTCGGCAGGCTGCTGGTTGTACTGGAGCGCGACCGCTCGCTGCGGCTGCGGCGCGCACCGGATGTACGGCCGGCCTGCGACCACGCATACGGCGCGGCCACCGGTGGCCCGGTGGCCGACGAGCGGATCTGCGTGTCGCTGCCCGAACTCCTCGGCGTCCTCAGCGCCTACGAGTGGCATCGCAAGGGTGTCGATGTTCCCGCGCTCGGCGCGCGCATCCACCCGGACTACGGTGTCTTCTCACCGGTGCGCGGCGAGTACGTCGATCTGGTCGCTCGGGCGCCGTTCCCGGCGGGTGCCGGGCAGCCGCTGGTGTTCGACCTCGGCACCGGCACCGGAGTGCTCGCCGCCGTCCTCGCCCGCCGGGGCGCCCGGGTGGTGGCCACCGATATCAACCCCCGCGCCGTCACCTGCGCACGTACGAACATGCGCCGGCTCGGCCTCGGCGACCACGTGCGGATCCTCGAGGCCGACCTGTGGCCGAGCGGGCAAGCCGATCTGATCGTGTGCAACCCGCCCTGGCTCCCGGCGGAGCCGACCTCCGCGCTGGAGCTGGGCATCTACGACCGCGGATCCGATGTGCTGCACCGCTTCCTGGACGGCCTCCCGGCCCACCTGACCGGGACCGGTGAGGCGTGGCTCGTCCTGTCGGATCTCGCCGAGCGGCTCGGCTTACGGACCCGCGACGAGCTTCTCGCCCGCATCGCCGCGGCCGGTCTTCGCGTGGCGGACCGCTACGACACCACGCCGCGGCATCCCCGGGCCTCGGATACCACCGACCCACTGCACGAGGCCCGGCGGTCCGAGGTCACGTCGCTGTGGCGGTTGGTGCGGAACTCCCGGCCGGGTACTCGACCGCCGCGATCGTAGGGTCGTGGCTCCTGCCGGGTGAGCCGGCGCCGGGCAGCTCCATCGGACGGGCTCGGGCATGCAGGGTGGGCCGGTGCACGAGCTCCTGAAGGCGAAAATCTCGGACCCCGCCTCCGGACCGTGGCCCCTACCTGCACACTGAGTGCGGAGCCGCGCGGGATTCCGGTCCTTGCGCACTCCGTGTACGGGTGAACGAGAGGGATCACTTATGTCCGAAACCAAGACCTCGGGTCCGGCCGTCCCCGACGGCCGGCCACCGACCACCGAACCGACGTCGTCGCCGGCGGCGACGCGCCGCGCGGTCTGGAACACACTGCGCGGATCGTCGGGCAACCTCGTCGAGTGGTACGACGTCTACGTCTATACCGTGTTCGCCTCGTATTTCGAGAGCCACTTCTTCGATTCGGCGGACAAGAACTCCACCGTCTACGTGTACGGGATCTTCGCCGTCACATTCCTCATGCGTCCGGTCGGCTCGTGGTTCTTCGGCCGCTACGCCGACCGGCGCGGCCGGCGCGCGGCGCTCACCTTCAGCGTCTCGCTGATGGCGGCGTGTTCGCTGGTGATCGCGCTCGTGCCGGGACGCGAGACGATCGGCGTGGGTGCGGCCGTGATCCTGATCCTGTGCCGGCTGGTTCAGGGGTTCGCGACCGGCGGTGAGTACGGTGCGTCGGCCACTTATATGTCCGAGGCGGCCACCCGGGAACGCCGCGGCTTCTTCTCGTCGTTCCAGTACGTGACCCTCATCGGTGGTCATGTGCTCGCCCAGCTCACGCTGCTGGTGCTACAGGTGTTCCTGGACAAGGCGGAGATCTCCGATTTCGGGTGGCGTATCGCCTTCTTCATCGGCGGTGTAGCGGCGGTCGTGGTGTTCTGGTTGCGCCGGAGCATGGACGAATCGCTGACCACCGAACAGCTCGACGCGGTCCGGCGCGGCGAAGACTCCGAATCGGGCTCCCTCCGCGTACTGCTGGCGGAGTACTGGCGGCCGCTGCTGGTGTGCTTCCTGGTCACCATGGGTGGCACGCTCGCGTTCTACACCTACAGCGTGAACGCCCCGGCCATGGTCAAGACCGCATTCGAAGGTCAGGGTATGACCGCCACCTATATCAACCTGGCCGGGCTGGTCTTCCTCATGCTGTTGCAGCCGGTCGGTGGGCTGATCAGCGACAAGGTGGGCCGCAAACCCGTCCTGGTGTTCTTCGGCATCGGCGGGGTCCTCTACACCTGGTTCCTCATCACCTTCCTCCAGGACGCCACCTCGGTGGCGGCGACACTGGTGGTGACCTGCGTCGGCTACGTGCTGCTCACCGGCTACACGTCGATCAATGCCATCGTCAAAGCCGAACTGTTCCCCTCACATATCCGGGCCCTGGGAGTCGGTATCGGATACGCCCTGGCCAATTCGGTGTTCGGCGGTACCGCCCCGATGATCTACCAGGCCGCGAAGAACGGCGGACAGGTGCCGTGGTTCATCGGGTACGTGACGGTCGTCATCGGTATCTCGCTGGTCGTCTACCTCTTCGTACTGAAGAACAAGACCGAGACCGCACTGGACAGAGAACAAGGGCGCGCATTCCGGTGATCCCGCGATACCCGGACGCACCGGCGCGCACTGCGGTGGCAACCACCCCGGCCCGCGTCCGGATGTAGCCGAGCGGCCCCCGTCGGTGACGGGGGCCGCCGTGGTTCGGGAGGGCGGGCGGCCACTCGTCCCCGGCTTTCCCGAGTCAGAGTGGCATGCCGTTCTCGAGGAACTCCAGTGCCTCGTCGACAACAGCGTAGATGTCCTCATCGTTGTCGATCGCGCGAAGATAGGCCATCACTGCTACACCGGCTATCGCCCCGGTCCAGTATCGGACCCGCGGATCGTCCGGTTTCCGGCCGGTCCGCCGGGCGACGGCTGAAATGAACGGCGGCAGATCCGTCTCCACCTTGTGCGCCACGGCGGCACGCAGTTCGGGCACGGTGGCGATGAGTCTCATCCGAGTGGTCTCCACCGCGGCCATGTCGACATGTGCGCTGTCGAGTACTGCGAGCAGCGCGTTGCGTGCGGCCTCGAGTGGCGATAGATCGGCAGGTTCGGCGAGGAACTTGTCCAGGAAGATGGGGTCCACGCGGTCGAAGAGCACCGTATCCGGTTTGGTGGGGAAATAACGGAACAGCGTGCTCGGCGAGACCTCGGCGGCCGCGGCCACCTCCTCGAGCGTGGTGTTGGCGTACCCCTTTTCCCGGTAGAGGCGCAGTGCGTGATCCTGGATGGCTTCACGCGTCCGCTTCTTCTTGAGTTCTCGCAGCCCGCCGGTGCTCATGGCTTCATACTGCCGAACCTTTCGCCGGTGCAACAACGCGGTGGTGCGCGTCGGCAGGGTCGGGTTCCGGCGCCCCGCCCAGCTTCTCTCCCTCGACGTCCAGGTTCGGCAGTATCCGGTCCAACCACTCCGGCAACCACCAGGCCTTGTCCCCGACCAGCGCGAGAACCGCCGGAACGATGGTCATCCGCACCACGAAGGCATCGACCGCGACCGCTGCCGCCAGCGCCACACCGATCTGCACGATATCGCTGGCCTCGCCGGTGGCGAACCCGGCGAACACACTCACCATGATGATCGCGGCCGCGGCCACCACCCGGGCGCCGTGGCCGAAACCGGCTCGAATCGACGAGGCCGCCGAGGCGCCATGGACATACTCCTCCCGCATCCGGGTCACCAGGAACACCTCGTAGTCCATGGCCAGCCCGAATACGACGCCGATAATGAAGATCGGCAGCATGCTCACCACGACATCGGTATCGCGGATGCCCAGCCATTCCAGGTGACCCCACTGGAAGGTGGCCACCAGAACACCGAAGGTCGCCGCCACGGTGAGCAGGAAACCCACCGTGGCCTTCAGCGGTACGACGATCGAGCGGAAAACCGTCATCAGCAGCAGGAACGACAGACCGACCACCACCAAGAGGTAGATCCACAGGGCGTCCGCCATCCGGTCGCTGAAATCGATGATGACGGCGGCGGTTCCGGTGACCGCGATCCGGGTGCCGAACTGGGCGACGCTGTCGGCGACACCGCCGCGCAGCCGCTGAACCAGTTGCTCGGTCTGTTCGCTGTCGGGTCCACTCGCCGGGACGACTCCGATGATGGCCGTATCGCCGGCCGGGTTGAATTCGGGCGGTGCGGCCATGGCGACCCCTTCGGTTACGGCCAGGGCGGCGTGCACCCGTCGCGCGGCGTCCTCGGGCCGTGGCGCGCCGGTGAGGTCGGCGACCACCAGCAGTGGGCCGTTGAATCCCGGGCCGAATCCTTCCGCTACCGCGTCGTAGGCCTGACGCTGCGTCGAATGCTCGGGATAGGTGCCCTGGTCCGGAACGCCGAGGCGCAGATCCAGCGCCGGAAACGTCAGGACACCGAGTCCGAGCAGCGCGACGGTCAGTGTCGTCACCGGCCGCCGGGTGGTCAGTGTCGCCCAGCGCTGCGCGAGAGTGCGCCGGCCGGTCGCGGCGGGCGGGGCATCTTCGGTCGATTGCCGGCGCCGGCCGCGCGGCAACACCCGCCGCCCGGCGAACCCGAGCAGCGCCGGCAGCAGGGTGACGGCCACCAGCACCGCGATGACCACGGTCACCGCGGCGGCAACCCCCATCTCGGTGAGCAGCCCGATCCCGACGACGCCGAGCCCGAGCAGCGCGATCACCACGGTCAGGCCGGCGAAGAGGACAGCGGATCCGGCGGTGCCCACCGCCCGGCCGATCGCCTCCTCGGGATCGGGGTTCCGGGTCAGTTCATGGGTGTAGCGGGAGACGATGAACAGCGCGTAGTCGATGCCGACGGCGAGACCGAGCATGAGCGCGAGGATCGGGGTCGTGACGCCGAGGTCGAGAAAGGCGGTGGCCGCGAGGATCCCCAGGAGGCCCACCGCGACGCCGGTGACCCCGGTGACCAGCGACATCCCCGCGGCGACCAGCGATCCCAGGGTGATCACCAGAACCACTGCGGCGATGAGCAATCCGACGAGTTCCTTGCTCACATCCGGCATCAGCTCCATCACATCCCCGCCGACCGCGATCCGCAGGTCGGCCGAACCACTCCGTTCGACCAGATCCATGAGCTCCTGGCGGCTCGAATCACGCACTGCCTCGAAGGACACCGCGTAGGTCACGTCGGCGACGGCGATCCGCCGATCCGCCGAGATCAGGCCGCTGTCGAACGGGGTCCGCACCGCCGCCACCTCGGCGGCCCCCGCGGCGGCGTCGACCACCTCGGTGATCCGCCGGCGCAGCGCGGGATCGGTCACCGTGCCGTTCTCGGCGACGAAGACGATCTGGGCGGACCCGCCGTCCAGCGGAACCTCGGCGAAACGCTCCGCCAGCAGATCGAGAGCTTCCTGGGATTGCGTGCCGGGCAGGCTCAAGGATGTCGCGGAAGGGGAGGCCAGGGTGGCGGCCCCTACTCCCAGGGCGGCCACGAGCAGCACCCAGAACAGGACCACGAGTCGTCGAGCGCGAAAACTGAACCGCCCGATCCGATACAGCAGGGTCGACATGACAGCCTCTCGAAATTGGTAGTTACTGTCTTATGACAGTAACTACCAATTTAGAGCGAGGCAATGCCAACCCGGTGGAATCCATCCACGATGGGAGTCGGCCCGGCCCGGGCACTACCGTTGTCCCCGGCGTGCCACGCGAGCCGCACACCGGCGACGCGGGAGAAACACCGGCTCCTTCGCGGGGCAGGTCGGGCGTATTCCGGATCCAGAGGGCAGGAGAGCATGAAGGCAGACCGGGAGCGGGCCGCGGAACCGGCACATCAGACGGTGTCCCGGGAATTGCGCCAGGGTATTGCCGCGGGCGACTATCGCGGCGGCGGCAAACTTCCGACCGAAGCGGAACTCGCGCAACGGTATCGGGTCAGCCGCCAGACGGTGCGCCGCGCCTTCCAGGATCTCGTCGCCGACGGGACGGTCTATCGCGTACCCGGCCGCGGCACGTTCGTCACCGAGTCCGAGGGCCATTACCTGCGTCATCACGGCTCGATCGAGGACCTGATGAACCTGTCCTCCGACACCACCATGGAGGTGCTCACACCGCTGCATCGCCGCGTCGATATCGAGGCCGCCGGCAGGCTACGACTCGATACCGACATCGTCTACACCGTTGCCTTCCGCCGCATACACGAAGGCGTTCCGTTCGTCCTGACCACGGTGCACCTGCCCGAGAACGTCGGCAAGCACATCGCCGGCCTCGCCGAGGTGGCTGCCGGCGGGGCCAGTTCCCATACCGTCATCGGGTTGCTCGAACCCCGTCTCGACAGCCCGATAGTCGAAGCCGCGCAGTCGATCACGGTGGCCGGTGCCGACAGCGAAGTCGCGGCCGGGCTGGGGTGCGAGCAGGGCCATCCCATGCTCCGGGTCGACCGGCTCTACTCGGACGCCACCGGCCGGCCCGTCGACCTGTCGGTCAGTTACTTCCTGCCCGAGCACTACACCTATCGGGTGACGCTGCGCCGCAGCACGCCCTGACATTCCACCCCGGTAGCGCGCTTCCACAACGCTGGAGGCGCGCTTTATTCATACCTCGAGCCGTTCTGTTTGTACGTACTTATGATAGAAATGACCGGACTTAATGGTTGCCACGACCGGACTCGGGAACAGATCGCCCGGCCCCGGTCCAGATCGCGCGCGAGGCACGGTCGCAGAGCGAGGAGGACGTCTTATGAGCCGGCTGTGCAGCACCGACGGATTGACCGAGGACCAGACCGAGATCATCAGAACGGTCCGCACCTTCGTAGAGAAGAAGATCCTCCCGGTGGCCACCGAGCTCGAACACGCCGACGAGTACCCGCAGGAAATCGTCGACGGGCTGAAGGAGCTGGGCGTTTTCGGGTTGATGATCCCCGAGGAGTACGGCGGACTGGGCGAGTCGCTGCTGACCTACGCGTTGTGCGTCGAAGAGATCGCCCGCGGGTGGATGAGCGTCTCGGGCGTGATCAACACCCACTTCATCGTCGCCTACATGCTCATGCGGCACGGTACCGACGAGCAGAAGCGGAAGTACCTGCCGAGAATGGCCACCGGTGAGGTGCGGGGCTCGTTCTCGATGTCGGAGCCCGGCCTGGGCTCGGATGTCGCCGCGATCAAGACCAGGGCGGTCCTGGGCGAGGACGGCTGGTACACGATCGACGGCCAGAAGATGTGGCTGACCAACGGCGGCACATCCAACCTCATCGCGGTGCTCGTGAAGAGCGACGAGGGCGCCGACAGCGTCTACAAGAACCTGACCACGTTCTTGATCGAGAAGGAGGCCGGCTACGGCGAGACCGCCCCGGGCCTGACCATCCCCGGCAAGATCGACAAGATGGGATACAAGGGGGTCGACACCACCGAGGCCGTCTTCGCGGGTCACCGGGTTCCGGCCGGCCAGGTCCTCGGCGGGGTGCCGGGCAAAGGCTTCTACCACATGATGGACGGTGTCGAGGTCGGCCGCGTCAATGTCGCCGCCCGGGCCTGCGGAATCGCGCTGCGGGCTTTCGAACTGGCGATCGCCTACGCTCAGCAGCGCGAGACCTTCGGTAAGCGGATCGCCGATCATCAGGCGATCCTGTTCCGCCTCGCGGAGATGGCCACCAAGGTCGAGGCCGCCCACGCGATGATGGTCAAGGCCGCCCGGCTCAAGGACACCGGCGAACGCAACGACGTGGGCGCCGGTATGGCCAAGATGCTCGCCGCGGAGTACTGCAACGAGGTCGTCCAGGACTCCTTCCGCATCCACGGCGGTTACGGCTACTCCAAGGAGTACGAGATCGAGCGCCTCTACCGCGAGGCCGCCTTCATGCTGATCGGCGAGGGCACCTCCGATATCCAGAAGATGATCATCGGCCGCGCGCTGCTCGCGGACTACCGGATCTAGGCCCGCGCCGAGCCGGAACCCCCTCGTCCGGCGACCGATCCACGCGTCAACGCTCGCGGGTGTGCGCGACATAGACGTCACAGTGCGCCCGGCTCGCCACATCACGCGCGATGCTGCCGAGGACGCGGGCGAAGCCCTGGACCCGTTTGTTGCCGACGACGATGAGATCCGCGGCGCGTTGCTCGGCGACCCGGACCAGCACCTCCCCGGGCTGCCCCTGGATCGCGTGCGCGTGCAGGACGATCGTCTGGCGCTGCGCCTGCAGGGCCCGTACCACCTCGACGGCCGTGCGCCGGGCCTCGTCCTCGGTCGACCGGACGAGCTCATCGCTGCCCTGCCGGAACCGCTCGATCTCCAGGCGCTCGTACGCGCAGACCACGTGGAGTTCGGCGCCCAGCGCCTCGGCCAACCGCGCGGCCCGCTCCGCCGCACGCGCTGCGGTGGGGCTGCCGTCCACACCGGTGACGATCGTCTTCATCCCGTACCTCTTCTCGCTGCTCTTCGCGGCATCGGGCGATGCCGTACCCGGCGCCTGCCCGGGAGTACCACGCCGGACAGCCGCACGACCTCTCGACAGAATACTGAGTCATACTATATTTTCTATAGATTATGACCTCCGAGACAGCTCAGGCACCCGTTCATCAGGAGCAACCGGGCCCCGGGGTCACCGTCCTGAGAATCAACCGCCCACACCGCCGCAACGCCCTCGACGCACCCACCGTGGAGCTGCTGCGAGCCGGTCTCGCCGACGCCGGCCGACGCCGGGACGCGGCCGTGGTCATCACCGGGGGCGACGAATTCTTCTCGTCCGGAGGCGATGTGGCATCGATGCCCGGGCCCGAGGACGGCCTACTCGCCCCCGCGGCACGGTTGGCTCTGATCCACGACCTGGTGACATCCATGGTGCGCGCCGACCAGGTGATCGTCGCCGCCGTCGAGCGGTACACGATCGGTGCCGCCTGGGGCATCGTCCTCGCCTGCGACCTGGTCGTCGCCGGGGATGACGCCTACTTCAAGGCCCCCTTCGCCGCCCGTGGCCTCACGGCCGACGCCGGGACGGCCTACCACCTTCCGCGCCGGCTGGGACAACAGCGCGCCGCGGCCCACCTCTTCCTCGGCGAGCCGCTCACCGCCCGGGACGCCCGAGCGGCGGGGCTGGTCACGGAAACCGTGGCGTCCGGAAGCGCGACCGCGCGGGCCGTCGAGCTCGCCACCGTGCTGGCGGCCGGCCCGACCCAATCGAACGCCGTCACCAAGTCACTGCTCGCCCAGGACCGCGCGGACCTCGCCCAGTTCCTGGCCAACGAACGCACCGCCATGGCCCTGGCGAATCACGGGACCAATGCACAGGAAGGCCGGCGGGCCTACCTCGAACGACGGGAGCCACGCTTCTCATGAGCACCACCCCCCTGACCCATCTCCAGGTGGTCGAATGCGCCACCTTCGTAGCCGGACCCTCCTGCGGCATGAACCTCGCGCAGCTGGGGGCCGAGGTGATCCGGGTCGACCTCCCCGGTGGCGGCAGCGACCACCTGCGCTGGCCGCTGGCCCACACCGGTGCCAGCCTCTACTGGGCAAACCTCAACAAGGGGAAGCGGTCGGTCGCGCTGGACTACCGCACACCGGAGGGACGAGAACTGCTGCTGGCGCTCTGCACCAGGCCTGGACCGGGCGCAGGCATCCTCGTCGACAATGTGGCCGGGCGGCACCGGGTGACCCACGAGGATCTCACCGGTCGGCGCCCCGACGCGATCTCGGTGCACGTGCTCGGGTTCCCCGACGGGCGTCCCGCGGTCGATTACACGGTGAACGCCGCAGTCGGCGTCCCGGACATGACGGGACCGGGCGGTCCCGCGGCACCGGTCAACCATGTCCTGCCGGCCTGGGACCTGCTCACGGGCGCTTCCGCCGCTCTCGGCGTACTGGCCGCGGTGAGCCGGCGCGAGCAGACCGGTGCGGGGTCGCGCCTCGACATCGCGCTGGCCGACGTGGCCCTGTCCGCGGTGGGAGCGCTGGGCTGGCTGTCCGAGGCCGAGCAGCACGGGGACCGCGCGCCGCACGGCAACCATCTCTACGGCAGTTTCGGCACCGACTTCGCCACCGCCGACGGCCGGCGCGTCATGGTCGTCGCCCTGACCGAGGGGCAGTGGCGCGCACTCTGCGAGGTCACCGGGACCGCGCCGGTCTTCGCGGCCCTCGAGACCGCACTCGACACCGACCTGCGGCACGAGTCCGCGCGTTACGAGCTCCGCGAGACCATCGCCTCGATCCTGCGTCCCTGGTTCGCGGCGCGCTCCCTCGACGAGCTGACCGACCGGCTGAACCGGGCCCGGGTGCTGTGGGGTCCCTACCGGTCGATGGGTGAGGCCGCCGCGCTGGCCCGCGCGGATACGGGTTCGGTGGCGCGGCCGGTCGACCAACCCGGGATCGGGGAGATGCTGGCCACCGGGAATCCGCTCCGTTGGGAAAACCGCCTCGCGGCTCCCGTATCCGCTCCACGCCTCGGCGCCGACACCGAGGAAGTGCTGGCACGAGAGCTGGGTCTGGCCGGACACGAGATCGGCCGCCTGCACGACCTCCGGGTGGTGGAATGCGGCCCGGAGGGCGCTTCTCCCTCATGACGCAGTCACCTCCGATCGTCGAACCCGCCCTCCGCTCCGCCCCGACTTACCCTCCGCAGCACCGACAGGAAGGCCCCTCATGACCGCGCTCCTCACCGACAAGACCGCCGTCGTCACCGGCGGCGCCCAGGGCATCGGCCTGGCCATCGCCCGGCTGTACCTCGAGCACGGCGCCCGGGTCGTCATCGGCGACCTGGACGAAGCCGCCGCGCGGGCCGCCGTCGAGGAGCTCGGCCGCGACCGGGCCCGCGCCGTGCGGTGTGATGTCGTCGACGCCGCACAGGTACAGGCCCTGGTCGATACGGCCGTCACCGATTTCGGTTCCCTCGACATCTTCGTCAACAATGCCGGTATCACCCGGGACGCGACCATGCGCACCATGACCGAGGACGACTTCGACCTCGTCGTGCAGGTCCACCTGAAGGGCACCTGGAACGGCACCCGGCTGGCCGCGGCCCGGATGCGGGAACAGAAGTCGGGCGCGATCGTCAACATCTCCTCGCTGTCCGGGAAGGTCGGGATGGTCGGCCAGACCAACTACTCGGCCGCCAAGGCCGGGATCGTGGGGCTCACCAAGGCGGCGGCCAAGGAGATGGCACACCACGGAGTGCGCATCAACGCGATCCAGCCGGGGCTGATCAGGTCGGCGATGACCGAGGCGATGCCGCAGAAGGCGTGGGACCAGAAGATGGCGGAGATTCCGATGCAGCGGCCGGGTGAGCCGCACGAGGTCGCCGGTGCCGCCCTGTTCTACGCCTCGTCCCTGTCCTCCTATATGACCGGCACCGTGGCCGAGGTGACCGGCGGGCGGTTCATGTGAGCGCGCCGCGGGAGAGCGTCGTCGACCGCGTCGTCGACCCGGTCGCGGCGGCCGGCCTGGCCGGCCTGCTCGGTGCGACGGACCTGGACCTGCGGGCAGGCGCTCCACTGCCACCCCTGTGGCACTGGGCCACACTCTCCCGGTGGCCGGCCCCCCACGCGCTGGGACCGGACGGGCATCCCCGCCGGGGGACCGGCATCATGCCGGACGTCGCCCTGCCACGGCGGATGTTCGGCGGCGGCAGCCTCACCTTTCACGCTCCGTTACCGGTGGGCGCCGAGGTCGCCGTGACCTCGCGCGCCTCGGAACCGCGGGAGCGGGACGGCCGCACCGGCCCCCTGATCCTGGTCGACCTGACCGTCCGGGTGCACGACCGGACCGGCACCCTGCTCCTGGAGGAGATCCAGCACATCGTCTACACCGGCACGCGGCAGGAGCCGGTGACCGTCGAGCCCGCGCCCGCGCCACTCACCGCGGAGCTGATCGGTCCACTCCGGAGCACCGAGGAAGGTGAGACGAGGTGGGACCTGCGCACCGATCCGGTGCACCTGGCCCGGTTCAGCGCGCTCACCGCCAACCCGCACCGGATCCATCTCGACTGGCCCTATGCGACCGGAGTCGAGGGCTACCCGGGCCTGGTCGTCCACGGCCCGCTCATGGCGGTGGCGCTGGCGGAGGCGGCCCGGCGCGCCGGCGGCGCCCCGCCCCGGACGCTCCGGCACCGTGGTCTGGCCCCGCTGTTCTGCGGCGAGCCGGCGGAGCTGGTGGCGCGGCCGGGGACGAGCCCGGTGCTGGAGGTCGTCTCCCCCGGGTCCCGCGTCCACGCCCGCCTCGAGTTCGACCCCGCACCGACCCGGCCGAGCAACCATCCCCGAGAGTCGTGATGCGATACCTCCGCCTTCGCTCCGGCCTCCGCGAACCGCATGAACCCCGCACAAGAGGAGAATCGTGATGCGATACCTCCGCCTTCGCTCCGGCCTCCGCGAACCGCATGAACCCTGCACAAGAGGAGAATCGTGAACGAGGCTGTCATCTGTGAGCCACTGCGCACCCCCATCGGGGGGTACGGTGGCGCCTTCCGTCCGCTGACCGCGGTGGATCTGGGAGTCACTGTGCTCCGTGAACTCGTCGCGCGTGGCCTGCCGGCCGATGCCGTCGACGACGTCATCCTGGGGAACTGCAATCCCAACAGTGAAGCACCGGCAATCGGCCGGGTGGTCGCTCTCACCGCCGGCCTGCCGGTCACGGTGCCGGGTCAGCAGATCGACCGTCGGTGCGGCTCCGGTCTCCAGGCGATCCTCAACGCGGCGATGATGGTGCAGACCGGAGCGGCCCGGGTGGTGGTCGCGGGCGGCACCGAGAGCATGAGCAATGTGCCGTTCTACACCACCGACGCCCGCTGGGGCGCAGCCCGCAGCGGGATGACGATGCACGATGGGCTGGCCCGCGCCCGCACCACGGCCGGCGGACCCGACTATCCCGTCCCCGGCGGGATGATCGAGACGGCGGAGAACGTTCGGCGCGAATACGGCATCACTCGCGAAGCGCAGGACGCGCTGGCGCTGGAATCCCATCGCCGCGCCGTGGCCGCCCAGGCATCCGGGGTGTTCGCGGAGGAGATCGTGCCCGTGACGGTGCCCGGGCGGCGCGGCGCGACGGTCGTCGATACCGACGAACATCCGCGCGCCGACACCAGCCCGGAATCCCTGGCCGCGCTCCGGCCGATCATGGGGCGGACCCTCGACGACGCCACGGTCACCGCGGGCAATGCCAGCGGACAGAACGATGCCGCGGCGCTGTGCGTGGTCACCACGCCGGAGCGGGCGGCCGAGCTGGGTCTGCGCCCGCTGGTCCGGCTGGTGTCCTGGGCCGTGGCGGGTGTCCCCCCGCGCACCATGGGTATGGGTCCGGTGCCGGCCACCGCGGCCGCCCTGGAGCGCGCCGGACTCACGCCGGCCGATATGGATCTGATCGAGCTCAACGAAGCCTTCGCGGCCCAGGCCCTCGCGGTGCTGCAGGAGTGGAAGCTGAGCGAGAGCGACCGCGCGCGAGTGAACGCGCACGGCTCCGGTATTTCCCTGGGCCACCCCGTGGGCGCCACCGGAGCGCGGCTGGTCGGCACCCTGGCACGCCAGCTCACCCGCACCGGCGGCCGTTACGGCCTCGCCACCCTGTGCATCGGCGGCGGCCAGGGGCTGGCGGCCGTGGTCGAACGGGTCACGGTATGAGCGCGGCCGGGCCCGCCGTCGTCCGCACCCGGGCCGAGCTCGAGACGCTCGTGGGTGTCGAGCTCGGCCCGGGCCCGTGGGTCACGGTGGACCAGGAGCGCATCGACCTCTTCGCCCGCGCGACAGGGGACCACCAGTGGATCCACGTCGACGCCGAGCGTGCCGCCCGGGGCCCGTACGGCCGCACCATCGCCCACGGCTACCTGACGCTCTCCCTCATTTCCGCCCTCGCCGAGGACCTCTACGAGTTCCGCCTCGGGACGGCCCGGCTCAACTACGGTCTGGACAAGGTGCGCTTCCCCAGCCCTGTCCCGGTCGGCAGCGAGGTACGGCTGCGCTGCACCGTCGCCGAGGTGATCCCCCGGGCGGACGCACTGCTGGTGCCCATCGATTTCACTGTGGACCTGGCCGGGAGTGAGCGGCCGGCCTGCGTGGCCCGCAAGATGTCGTTGGTCCTGCTCACCTGAAGACGCCCTCCGCACTCCCCGTCCACGGGGAAGAGGCCGACCCCGGACAAGGCACGGTCGCCGCAACCTCCCTCATCGAGGTTGCGGCGACCGTGTGAACACGAGCCGGGGCCGATTCTTTCGCGTGCCGGGTCGTCAGCCGAAGGCGAACATCTTGTTCCAGCGGGCCACGATGTCGCGGCCGCGGGTCCGCGCGTCCTCCGGGGTGTACACCACGAAGCCCTCGTCATCGGCCTTCGGCAACTGGTACTGACCGGTCGGGACCTGGTCGATATCGGTGCGGGAACTCACGAAACCCTGTGCCGCCGCGAACTCCTGGCCGGAGCGGGACATGGTCCAGTTCATGAAGAGCCGCGCCGCCGGGCTGTTCGCACCCGCCGCGGTCAATCCCTGCATATTGAAGGTGCCGGAAACTCCCTTCGCCGGGACCACCAGCTCGATGGGAGCTCCGGCCTCCTCGGCACCGTAGGTGCTGTTGAAGCCGATCGTGGCCACCTCGATCTCCCCGCGGGCCAGTGCGTCGAGCTGGACCGAGGTGGTGTCGAAGATCCGCGGCTCCTGGGCGGCGAGACCGCTCCAGTAGTCCGCACCCAGGACGCGCTCCTGGAAATCGGCGAGGCCCTGCACGGTGCCACCGGCGCCGGCGTTCACCACGCCCACCTTGCCCTTCCACTTCGGGTCGAGCAGGTCCTCCCAGGCGGCGGGGGCGTCGTCCTTCTCGACCGCGAGGTCGTTGTAGGCGAACGCGTAGGCCGAGTAGTAGACGGTGTAGTACTCACCGTCTTTCCAGACCACATCCCCCATCTCGGCCAGCTTGTCGTAGGTGGGTGTCCGGTAGGGGGCGAAGACACCCGCGGCGGCGAAGCCCTCGGCGAGAATCGGGTCGGTGATGGTGACCACCCCGGCCGACAGGCGGCCGGCGCCGTGTTCGCTGAGCACCCGCTCGTTGAGCTTGCCCGACGGCAGCCGGGTCATATTGACGTGGACCCCGGTCTCGGCCTCGAACCGGGCCGCGGTGAGCCCGGCGCTCTCCGCGCCCGACGCCGTGTACCAGTTGAGCGTTTCCCCGCGGGCCGCCGCCAGCAGTCCGGCGTCGGCGATCTCTTCGCCGTGGACGACGAGCCCGGCGGAGTCGTCGATCACGGGCATCGGCAGCATCGCCGCGGCGACGGCCACGTCATCCGTCCTCCCCGCACCCCCGCCGCACGCGGCGAGTGAGGCGCTGAGGAGCAGGGCGGCTACGGCGGCGCCCCATCGGGTGAGCTTCATGGTTCTAATTCCTTCTCGAAGCGGTCGTCGTCACTGGCGGGCCAGTCGGCGCGGGATATAGGACAGGACGAACATGAAGGCGGTGTAGATCACGCTCATCGCGGCGGCCTGCCGCAGCGCGCCACCGTTCTCGAACGCGTCGTAGATGGCGATCGAGAGGATCTCGGTCTCGCTGGTGTAGAGGAACAGCGGCACGGTGAGTTCACGCATGCTGAGCATCAGCAGCAGCAGGAACGTGGAGAGCAGGCCCACCTTCATCAGTGGCACCGTGATGCGGGTGACGGCCGTGGTGCGCCGCGCGCCGAGCATCACCGCACTGTCCTCGAGGTCGCGGTCGGTGGCCATGATGGACGAGGCCACACCCCGGAAACCCTGCGGCGCCTGGACCGCCAGGAACGCCACGACCAGCACGGCGAGCGTTCCGTAGAGCGGTACGGGCAGCACCAGCCAGGTCCACAGCAGCCCCATACCGAGAACCACCGCGGGGATGGCCAGCGGCATCATCGACACGGTCTCGACCAGGGTCCGCCCGGATGCCTTCGACCGATAGACCACATAGCCGCAGAGGAAGGCCAGGACGGTGCCCGCGACAGCGGCGAAGACACTGACCACCGCGCTGTTGAACGCGGCCGCGCGGAACCCGGACGACCCCAGGACCTCGCCGAAGGAGCTGAAGTCCAGCCCGCCGGACGCGGTCAGCTGGCTCAGGGAGGTCAGGTAGGGCGAGGTCTGGCCGGCGGCGACCAGCAGCGCCAGAATGGGCAGGACGATCGAGAGGCCGAAGAAGCCGAAGGTGAGCAGGAAGACCGGAATACGCGCCCGGCCCAGGGCGAACTTCTTCTGCCGCACTCCCTTTCCGGTGACGGTCGTGAAAGAGCGTTTCCTGAGTGCCCGGTTCTGCAGCCATGTCACCAGGACGACGATCGTGACCAGCACCACCGCGATGGCGGCACTCTCGTTGCCTCGCGACGGGGTGGCGTTGAGCAGCCGGAAGATGAAGGTGGGCAGCGTATCGACCCCACCGGGCGTCCCCAGGACCTGGGCCACCGGGAAGTTCTCGAAGATCAGCGTGAAGGTGAGGATCGCCGAACCGATCAGCGCGGGCAGCGCGAGTGGGAAGGAGACCCGGCTCAGCATCCGGCGCGGTGTCGCGCCGTGAATACGGGCGGCTTCCTCGAGGTCCGGGCTCATCATCGACATCGCGCCGTGGACCAGGAGGAAGGTGTACGGCGAGTAGTACATCGCGAAGACGAAGATCATCCCGGGCAGCGAGTAGACGTCGAACGGCACCGACAACCCGACGTCACGCTGGGCGATATTGAGGAGACCGGCGACCGGGCTGCCCAGAATCGACCAGGCCAGGGCGCCCACATAGGACGGCAGGAACAGTGGCATCAGGCCGATCAGGTAGACGAACTTCGGGAACGGAATATCCGAGCGGGCCGCCAGGAAGGCCAGGCCGCCGCCGATCGCGCAGGCGAGCACGGTGGCGCTCACGGCCAGCACCAGTGAGTTGACGAAGGCCTCCTGCACCTGGGGTGCGGAGAAGATGCGGAAGTTGTCCAGGGTCAGATCGAAGCCGATGTTTCCCGGACGCGGCACGCTCGAGCTCAGGGCGGCGAGCAGGACCAGCGCGGCGGGCAGCACGATCAGCACCGCGAGCACCACCAGCAGCGCGCCCGAGGGCAGCCATCTCTTCCGCCACGGAAGGGTGGAGCGCCCCGCGATCGCGGGCTTCTGCCCGGGAGGCAGCTGCGCCTCGGGGGCCGAGGTCATGAGCGCCATATCAGGATTCCTCTCCGGGCGTGGGCACCTCACCGGGCAGGACCCGGACATACTTGGGATCGGCCGCGACCACGACGCGGTCGTCCTTGCGGAGCAGACCGGCCGTCTCCTCGTAGCTCTGTACCTCGATCACCGGTCCGGCGTCCAGCCGCACCGAGCACCGGGCGAACGACCCCTGGAAGACGCTGATCTCGACCGTGCCGAGCCAGGTGTTCGGCCGTTCCGGGGCCGAGTCCCGGTCGTCGACCGGGCCGAGGCGCACATGCTCGGGCCGGATACAGACACTCAGGTCGCTCGTATCGCCCGGAAGATCCGTGCCGAAAGCGATTTCGAGGTCGTGCTCCCGGAGCCGGAGCCGGTCGGAGCTTCCCGTCGGCGGCCGGACCGGGAAAATGTTGGAGACGCCGAGGAATGCCGCGATGGAGGCCGAGGCGGGGGCCCGGTAGGTGTCCTGCGGGTCTGCCAGCTGGGAGATCCGGCCGCCCTGCATGATGGCGATCCGGTCCGCCAGGGCCAGCGCCTCACCCTGGTCGTGAGTGACGTAGATGCAGGTGAGACCGAGTTCCAGTTGGAGTCGGCGCAACTCGACCCGCAGGTCCTCCCGCAACCGGGCGTCCAGGTTGGAGAGAGGCTCGTCGAGGAGCATCACCGCCGGTTCCATGGCGAGGCTGCGGGCCAGGGCGACCCGCTGCATCTGCCCGCCGGACAGCATGCTCGCGCCACGCGCGGCGAGGTGCGCGAGGCCGACGAGCTCCAGGGTCTCCAGCGCCTTGGCCCGCCGCTCGGCCTTCGGGCGCTTCTTCATCTCGAGGGGGAAGGCCACATTGTCCAGCACGGTCATATGGGGCCATACGGCGTAGGACTGGAAGACCAGGCCCACATTGCGCTTGTTCGGCGCGAGGTTGACCTTCCGTCCCGCGTCGAAGACCGTCGTGCCCCCGATACCGATGGTGCCGCTGCTGGGGTCTTCCAGACCGGCCACGCAGCGCATGGTGCTGGTCTTGCCGCACCCGGACTGCCCGAGCAGCACCAGGGACTCGCCGTCCTGGATGTGGAGGTCGAGATGCCTGACGGCGGTGAACTCACCGAAGGTGAGCGAGAGGTCGTCGATGCGCACGTCCATGGGGATCACTGGCTCCTGCGGGGATGAAATCTTGGACAGAGTCGCCGGCCGGCCGACGGTCGGGGGCGGGAGGGGAATGGGGGCACGGGTGGGCTCACCTCTCCTGGGACAGGCGGACGAGAGCATCCAGGGCGATCGCGCCCCGGCCCCGCGGAAGCACCGCGAGGGGATTGACCTCGGCCTCGACCACGTCGGGTCGTTCCGCCGCCAATCGCGAGACGCGGACCACGGCGTCGACCAGGGCGTCGAGGTCACCCTCGGGCTTACCACGGAAACCCCGCGCGATCGCCGTCGCCTTGACCTCGTCCACCATCTCCCGGGCCACTTCCGCGGTGACCGGCGCCAGCCGCAGCGCCGAATCCTCGTAGATCTCGGTGTACACGCCGCCCGCGGCCAGCAGGACCAGCGGTCCGACGGTCGGACTCACCCGGTAGCCGACCAACGCTTCGAACACCGTCTCCTCGATCATCTCCTGCACGAGAAAACGGTCGACCGGCACCGTGGCGTCGTAGTCCGCGACGGCGGCGACGATAGTGGAAGCCGCCGCGCGCAGCCCGGCCCGGTCCTCGACGCCCAGGACCACTGCCCCGGCGTCGGACTTGTGCGGCAACCGATCGGAGAGTGCCTTGACCACCACGGGAAATCGCGGCTCGACCTCGGGCACGCCGTCCACGCCGCACGTCGTCGTGACCGGGAAACGGAGGCCGAGGGACGCGAGGACCGCCGCCGAGGAGGCCTCGTCGAGGCCGTGGGTGTCCGCCGGGAGCTCGGTCCGCCGCGCCCGGAAAGTCGCCGGGTCCACCGCTCGGCGGCCCAGGGTCGCGGCCACGGCCTGGGCACACGCCTCCGCGGTGCGGAACGCCGGAACGCCCGCCTCGTGCAGCCGGCGGACCGACTCCAGTGCGTCCGGGAGGGCCCAGGCGGCCACCGGGACCGGGCCCGCGGCGTGCTCGGCGATCGCGCTCACGGCCAGTTCCGGGTTGAGCCGCGCCGACGAGCCGATGACGAAGAGTACGAGGTCGAACTCACCGCTCGCCCGGAGCACCTGCAGGGCCCCGTCGACCAGATCGTGCCGGGTGCCGGCGAGGGTGAGGTCGACGATCAGGCTCTCCGCCACGTCGAGTCCCAGCTCCTCGAGCCGGGCGAAAACTTTCCGGCTCGGCCGGGTCACCGCGACGCCCAGCGTCTCCAGCTGGTCCACCAGGATCGCCGCCCCACCTCCGGTGGAGGTGATAACGGCCACCCGGCGGCCGGCTGCCGTGGTGGGTGGGCCGACGCGGCGCTGGAGTGCTTCGGTCTCGATCAGCGCCTCGAAGTTGTCGACCCGGGCGAAACCGCAGGCCCGGAAGAACGCGTCGGCCTCGTCGTCCGCACCGGAGAGAGCGCCGGTGTGGGAGACGGCGAGTGCCGCGGCGGCATCGCTGCGGCCGAGCTTGTAGACGGTGACCGGTTTCCGGCGGGCCGCCGCGTCGACCGCGAAGGCCGCCAGGTCCGCCGCGTGCTCCAACGACTCCATGAAAAGGGTGTACGAGCCGATCTCGGGGTCGTCCAGTGTCGCCGCGCAGATCTCCCCCAACGTCAGGTCGACCTCGGAGCCGGTGGAGACGAAGCCGGAGAAACCCAGTCCGCGGGCTTTGGCGCGCGTCATCAGCGCGCCGATGACACTGCCCGATTGCGAGGCCACGAAGGACGAGCCGACCGGGATCCCCTCCTCCGCGAAGGCGGCGTTGGCCGTGAGCATCAGCCCATTGCGCGGGTTGACGACGCCGATGCTGTTGGGGCCGATGACGCGCACGCCGTACTCCGCCGCCACCGCCAGCAGCGCACGCAGCCGCTCGGCACCCTCGCCGAGTTCACCGAAACCGCCGGACAGCACCGTGACGAGCGGGACACCCGCCCGGCCGCAGTCCCGGACGGCTTCGACGACCAGCCGGGTGTCGGCCACGATGAAGACGTGGTCGGGTACCTCCGGGAGGGCGGCGATATCGGGCCAGGCCTGCTCCCCCAGCACCGTCTCCCGGCGCGGGTTGACCGGGTATACCGCACCGGCGAAGCCCTGCCGGCGCAGGAACCGCAGCGGTCGGGCGGTGGTTTTACGCACGTCGTCGGACGCGCCGATGATCGCCACCGAGCGGGGGGCCAGCAGTGCCCGGCCCAGATCCGCCCGATCCGGCATCCGCGCCTCGACGACCTGGTCGGTCGACTGCGTCATGGCTGCTTCCTCACGTACGAGTCGGTGCGGGAGATGACGTCGAGGGACTCGAACGCCCACAGATCGGCGGCCAGCTTCTCGGCGACCCCGGTCCCGAGGACGGGCCCGGCGAGCCGGACGAATTTGGCCGTCATCTCCGCGTCGGTGACCGGGTTGCCGGGCTCCCCGTAGGGGGTCTCCACCCGGTGCGAGAGGACCCGGCCGTCGTGCAGCCGCAGCTCCACCGAGGCGGGACGCAGCCGCGGGTATTCCCGGTCCGCCTGCGCGTCGGCCACGACCTCGACCCTGGTGGCGAAGTCGCGGATCCGGGGGTCCCGGCGGGCCTGCTCGCCGAACTCGGTCAGGCCGACCTCGTCGTGGGCCAGGGCGGTGGCGAGCGCGAACGGGATGCTCATCTGGGCGTCCAGGAGCGAGTCCACGACGGTCGCCGCGTGATGGGAGGCGACCGTGTAGGTCCGTACGGTCGCCCCGGCGACCTCGTCGAGGCCGATCGGCTGCGCGGCGCGTAACGCCAGGACCGCGTCGAGCGGACCGTGCAGATGCCGGCACGAGGGGTAGGGCTTGACGTAGGAGTTCAGGACCACCCAGTCCCGGCCCAGCCCGTCGAGCAGGACGCCCGCGTCGAAGCCGCCGGCGGCGAACGCGTCCACATAACCGTGCGGCGTCTCCAGGATGGAACGGGGACCGGTCACCCCGGCCGCCGCCAGCTCGACACTCGCTATCGCGTCCCGCGCGGCCTTACCCGGGTGGACCCGCTTCACCTCGGCCGATTTGCCGAGGAAGGCGAAGAGCCCACCGGCGTGCGACGCGGCGATACCGAGGGCGTCGTGGACGCGGTCGGCGTCCAGCCCGTGCAGCACCGCGACCCCGCAGGTGGCGCCGAGCACACCCGCCAGCGGTGTGTTGTGGAAGTGGTTGCGCCAGGTCGTCGGGTGACCCGCCGCCGCGAGCCGCGAGATCGCCTCCAGTGCCACCGCCAGGGCCCGCGTCGTGGTCACGGTATCGCTGCCCAGCGCCTCCGCCGCGGCCAGTACCGCCGGGAAGCCGACGCTGCTGGGATGGACCGAACCCGGCGTGTAGCCGTCGTCCACCTCGAGGCTGTGGCAGCTGGTCCCGTTGAGCAGTGCGGCGCCCGGCGCGGAGACCCGGCCGAGGCCGACCGCGGTGGCCCCCGCCCCGCCGTAGGTCGCCGCGACGTGACCGGCGACCGCGCGGGCGACATCGGTGGCCGACCCGGGCACCACCGCCGCCAGATAGTCCACCAGCAGTCGCCGCACATGGTGCTCCACCGTCGCGGGCAGTTCTGCGGTGGCGGAGTCGACCACCCAGGCGACGAGGGCGTCGGTGGCGCCGTCCAGCGAGGTGGCCTTGCGTGTTTGTGCCGCGGTGCTCATCGGGCCACCGCCCCGGCGCGCTGGTCGAAACGGCGCCCGAAAATCGACTGGGCGATGGTGTTCTTCAGGATTTCGACCGAACCGCCCGCGATCATCCAGCCGCGGGTACGCCGCACGATGTACTCCAGCGGGAACTCCTGGGAGTAGCCGCTCGCGCCGAAGACCTGCATGGCCTCGTTGGCGACGGCGAAGGCGGTGCGGTTGGCGTGCAGTTTCGCGATCGCCGCCTCGTTCGAGTCCGGGGTGCCGGCGTCGGCGCCTGCCACCGCGCGCAGCAGCAGCATCTTGGCGGCATCCAGCTCGACCTTCATATCGGCGAACTTCCACTGCAGGCCCTGGAACTCACAGAGGTTCTTCCCGAACTGCGTCCGGGTCGACGCGTGCTCGACCGCCATGTCGTATGCCTTCTCCGCGAGCGCGAGCGCTCGCGAGGCATTTCCCATCCGCTCCACGCCGAAGACGGACAGCATTTTCTTCAGCGCCCCGCTGTCGGCCAGGACGTACTCCTTGGGCACCTTGCATTCGTCGAAGTAGAGCTGGCAGTGCGATTCCCCGGACATGTGGTACTCGCGTTTGCCCCGGCTGAACCCCGGCGAGTCGAACGGGACCAGTACCGCCCCGATATCCCGGGAACTCGGGCCGAAGCGGCACCAGACCACCGAGTGGGTGGCGTCCGGCCCGTGCGAGTTCCAGCATTTCTGGCCGTTGAGGACGACATGATCGCCCTCGATTCGCGCGGTGGTCCGCAGGTCGGTCAGCGCGCTTCCGGCTTCCGGCTCGCTCATCCCGGCCGTCACCAGCGCGTCCCCGGCCAGGAACCGCGGCAGCACTTCGGCTTTCACATAGTCGGAACCGAAGTTGGCCACCTGCCGGATGGCACCGAAATTACTGGCCTGGAGCGCGTCGGCGCTGTGCGGGCACACCTTGGTGATCGCCATCATGACGAGGACGGCGTCCAGCAGGGACGCGCCCTGTCCGCCGAGCTCGACGGGCAGCGTGAGACCGGTGAGGTCGTGCTCGGCCAGGACTTTGAGGCTGTCCCAGGCGAACTCCGTGCGCGTGAAGGCGCGTTCGCCGAACTCGCGCTGGGCGAGTTTGGTCACCGACTCGACGAGGGCGGTCTGTTCGGGAGTGAGGCTGAAATCCATCTAGGGGTTCCTGTTCGTCTCTCGTTACGGTCGGGGTGTCGTAGTGCTGTGATCGAGGACGGCCGCCAGGGCGGGCGCGTCGAGTCCGGGCAATCGGTCGGCCAGCTGCCGAAGTTCGGCGACGGCGCGATCGGGGTCGGTGTGCGCGCCGACCCGCAGGCAGGAGCCGGCCTTGCGGGTGAGTGCCGCCCAGGTCGTGCCACCAGCGCCGGGCATCGGCGCCTCGGCGGTGGCGTGGGCGCCGTCGGTCGTCCGGACCTCGACGCGGGCGCCGGTCATCACCGAACTCTCCGGTAGGTCCTGCGCGACGGTGATCCGGGCGGCCGCCGCGGCGATCTCGGGGTTGCCGAGGTCGCCGCCGTGCAGGGTGGTCAGGTCGTAGCGCCCGGTGACCCAGAGCGCCGCGAGTTGCCACGGAATGGAGAACTGGGCGTCCACCAGGGGGACACCGCGATCCTGGTAGGGCCTGGCGACCAGCGAATACGCCGATCCCTCCGGGACGTGCACCCGCACCTGCTCGACCTCGTCCCAGCGCGGATGCCGGTCGCGCAGGCTCTCCGCGGCCGCAAGTGCCGCATGCGTATAACGGCAGGCGGGATAGGGTTTCACCGCGACCCAGCGGCCTTCGAAGTCACCGGTGAACAGGTCGTCCCAGCGCACACCGGAGCCCGGCGCGAGCCCGAAATCGCCCGACAACCACCCGCTCGGGCCTTCGATGCCCTGGGCGGCCAGCGCGGCCGCGGTGATACCGAACTGCGCGGCCAGCCCCGGCTGGATCCGCTTGGCGACCGAACCGTCGACCACGGCCTGCCGGGTGCCGGGCGCCAGCGCAGCACCGAGGGAGAGCGCCACGGCGTGCTCCACCTTGTCGGCGGGCAGTCCCCAGACGGTGGCGGCAGCCGCCGCGGCCGCGAGGGAGCCGAGCCCCGCCGTACGGATCACGCCGGTGCGCGGGCCGGTCACCCGGGCCAGCCGGGAGAGGAGATGCACGCCGGTGACCAGGCCGTCGGCGACGCTCGCGCCGTTCGCCCCGGCAGTGGCGGCGGCCGCCAGGACGGCCGGCACCACAACGCTCGCGGTGTGCACCACCGCCTCGTCGTGTGTGTCGTCGAAATCCCAGGCGTGGATGAGTGTGGAGATCGCCACCACGGCGGCCGGCGCGGACAGTCGCAGATCGGTCCACGGGACCCGGACCTCGCCACGCCCCACCGCGGCGAGACCGGCGAGGACTCGCTGGGCATCCTGCGATGCCGTACCCGCCGCGGCGAGCGCGAGAGCGTCGACGAGCAGCAGCCGGAGCTGTTCGCGGTCGGGGTCGGTCAACTGTGTCCATCGCCGGTTGGGAATTTCGGCCACCGGGTGCCTCCTGGTGCGATTGCGGTCCGGCCCGTGACGTCGATCACGTGAGCCGGGTCATAACCCTGACAGAGAGCGCTCGGTCGCGTCAATATGTTCTATAGAATCTTTTTTCTGATCTATCGAATATTGCCGTGTTAGGCTGAGGCTCCCCAGTCAGTCGGCGTTCCGGCGTGCCGGCGCCAGACGACCGAGTCCGATCAGGAGCCGACCGCAGTGACCCAGACCAACGCACCCCTGCCGCAGAGCCGTACGGCCTACGTGCTGGAGCGCCTGAGGGCCGACATGGACGCAGGCGTGATCAACCCCGGCGACCAACTCCGCCAGACCGCCATTGCCAAGCGATACGGCGTGAGCCCCACCCCCGTCCGCGAGGCGCTCCGAATCCTCGCCGCCGACGGCGCCGTCGACTACACCAGTCACCGCGGCGCCACCGTCCGCGACTTCACGCCGCAGATGGCCCAGGATCTCTACCGGATGCGCGCCGAACTCGAGGGGCTCGCCTGCGAGATCGCCTGCGAGCGCATGACCGACGACGACTTCCGGGCGGTCCTCCGAGCCAACGAGACCCTGGTGAACGCCACGGCCGCCGGCGAGGATCCGGCCCGGCTCTCCGTCCTCAACCGCGAACTGCACTTCGCCATCTACGCCGGTACCTCGGCGGCGGTGGTCGACTCGGTCCGGCACCTGTGGGAACGGTTCAAACCCTCCGTCACCCTGTGGGGCGTCCAGTCCTTCTGCCAGGCGCTGGACCAGGATCACGACCTGATCCTGGCGGCGCTCGAGCGCCGCGACGGGGCCGCGGCCCGCGCCGCCATGCGCGACCACGTCCTGCACGCCTGGGAGCTACGCCAGACCGACACGGACCTCAGAGCCGACGGGGCCGAAGGAGCCACCCCGGTCGCCGCCGAGGCCGGACGCTGACCCGATCTTGCGCAGACCGGCCTGGTTCCTTGCCATCGCGACCGCCTCGCTGCTGTCGCACACCGTCCTCAGCGGCGTCCGCACGCTGATCTCCTACCGGGCCCTGGCACTGGGCGGCGACGGCCTCGCCGTGGGCGTCATCACCGCGGCGTTCGCCGTCCTACCGCTCATCGCCGCCCTGCGCATCGGACGTGCGGTGGACCGCGGCCTGGCCGTGCCGGCGCTCCGGGTCGGCCTGGGCCTCACCGTGGTCGCGGTGGTGCTCGCGGCCGCGAGCTCCCAGCTGATCGTGCTGGGGGTGGCCAGCGCGCTCCTGGGGCTCGCCCAGATGCTGCACACCGTGGCCTGCCAGAGCATGGTGGCACTGTGGTCCCCGCCCGAGCGCATGGACGCGCGCTTCGGCCACCTCACCCTGGGCGTCTCCGCCGGCCAGTTGCTCGGCTTCCCGATCGCCGGCCTGGTGGCCACCCTGACCACGCAAACCTCGGGCTCGGTCAGCACCGGCCCGGCATTGCTGGTCATGGCCGCGATCGCCCTCACCGCCGTGCCGCTCGCCTTCCTGTTCGCGCCCGGGGATTCCACCCGGGTCAGCCGGTCCGACGCTGCCGACGGGCAGCAGTCCACCTTCCGGCTGCTCGCCACACCGGGCATGAAACCGGCCATCTACTCCAGCCTGACCGTGCTCACGGCCATGGACCTTCTCATGGCCTACCTGCCCGTCCTGGGACAGGAGATGGGGCTCAGCGTCGCTATGGTCACCACCCTGCTCACCGCCCGGACCGTCACCTCCGTCCTCTCCCGCGCGACCATGCCGATGCTGCTCCGGCGAATACCGCGGCGATGGTTGCTCGTCTCCGCCACCCTCGCCTCCGGAGTGCCGATGGCGCTCGTGCCGTTCACCTCGGCAGTCGTCCCGCTCATGCTCGCCATGCTGCTCATGGGCTTCTTCTGGGGCGTCGGCCAGCCGCTCACCATGTCCTGGGTGACCGTGATCGCCGACTCGCGCAACCGGGCCGCCGCACTGGCCGTCAGACTGGCCGGCAACCGGATCGGCCAGGTCACGGTACCGGTGCTGGCGGGCAGCCTCTCCGGCCTGGTCGGCGTCGGTGCCATCTTCCACGTCAGTGGCCTGCTGCTGATCTCGTCCGGCCTGCTCACCCACTCGGCCACCCGCGGCATCTGACCCGGCGCCGCATCGACCCCCATCGGCAAATGGGTGAACCCCGGGTACTGCCCGGCCCCTTCACCCGGCGACGAAGTACTCGGCCGGCGAAGTCCTTCGACCCTGTGAGCTCGGTGTACGAGGCGTCATCCTGAAGTCGGCGGGTCGTGACCGCCGCACTGTGTGCGCGTCGAGTCGACGATCGCGACCGCGTCGGGGAAATGCGCCGACAATGCCGTCGACAACCCGCCCTCGGAGGTCGACCCCCTTCGAGCCGGTCAGGAGGAGTCGTGAACGTACTCGTGACTGTCGGCGCCGTCGTCGTCGTGGCACTCATCATGCTGTGGCTGTCGGTTCTTCTCGAGCTCGGTCCCGTGTGCCGGGCCCGGTCATTTCATGGTCGCCAGATTGCGCCAGAGGCTCTCGAGACTGTCGGTGCCGCCGAACAGGGTGGTGAAGTTGGTGGAGTCGATGAGGACGATGTCGCCCGCCCGCCAGTCGGTGGGTGGCATCCAGATCAGCGCGTTGAACTCCGTGTTACCGGCCGCGGTGAAGGGGTGGGGCCGCCCCGGATCGATGCGCTGGCGACCCAGGACCCGTAACGAGTCGCTTTCCGGTGCCGTGAGCTCGTAGTGCGGCAGGTGGGGGTGGAAGTTGAAGGTGGTGACATCGTCCAGCAACTGGGGGGTATCCAGATCGCGAAAGGCGGTCAGCGGTGCGATCTCCCGGGTGCCGTCGACGACCGCCGGGCGCAGACCCCATATGTTGTTCACCGGTACTTCCAGGGCTCTCATCAGCGAACGCGTGTACCGGCCGAATCGCTGTTGCCGGGGTACCAGCCGGTCGCCGTGATGCTCGTACTCCGTTTGCCGCTGCGTATCGTCGTCGGTGAAGCCGACGTCGTGGTGCGGCGCCAACACCAGGCACGTACCGTCGCGTTCCAGCCAATCCCGGACCGCGGCGCTCTCCTCGGGCGCGGCGTCCTGCTGGGAGAGCAGGTGGTCGAGCCCGAATACCATCAGCGTATCGGTGTCGGCCAGGATCCGCTCATCGATCGGCAGTGTGTATCCGGCCTGGTCGATGCGCTGGAACACGGCGACGGGATGACCTGTCACCGCACCGGCCAACCGCTGGAACGCCAGCGTGGAGCGGTGGAACAGCTCCAGTGTGCCGGCGATGCCCTGCAGGAAGTGCGCCGCGTCGAAGGCAGGGGTCTCGTAACCCGGCCACGCGGCGTTGCGCACTTCGGT
Source organism: Nocardia sp. NPDC050799 (assembly GCF_040654015.1). Lineage (NCBI taxonomy): Bacteria > Bacillati > Actinomycetota > Actinomycetes > Mycobacteriales > Nocardiaceae > Nocardia > Nocardia sp. NPDC050799. Next base: position 22,911 of record NZ_JBFAHF010000033.1, on the reverse strand, counting down.
CATCGTGGAGAAGCGGTTGTACATCTCCGCGGGATCGCGTTGCGCTTCCCACGGGTAGCTCCACGCCCAATAAATGCTTATCCGCCGGCGCCCATCGTGTCTGCGTGGGACGTGGGTCTGGTTATAGGTGCGGGCGGGCGATGGGGTGTTCATCATGTCGCCTCTCCACTGTCCAGGGTGGCCAGATACCGGAGGGCTCCGATACCCGGCAGGAAGAAATACGCGCCGCCGCGGAGCGTGGTGAAGGCCGGCAGGTTCGCGAGCACCTTGCGGATGGGCCGCTTGGGGATCGTGAACTGCAGGCTGCCGTCCTGCGCGCCGCAGATGGGGTCGTGTTCATTGCCCAGTTCATGGAAATTCTTGTCGTTGATCCAGACGTTCTGCGCGAACTCGAACTGGCGAACCAGGCTCGCGCAGATTATGAACGCGGCGATGCCTCGGTCCGCCCCGTCCTCAGGTGCGTTCTCGGGCAGCGCCGGACCATAGGTGGCACCACGGCGAATCATCCGGTGCCGGTTCATATCGGCCGCGGTGCCGCGAGGGTTGAGTCGCCGCACATGCGAGCCCAGTGGCACCGCGTAGCCGTGCGGATCGGTCTGCTGGTAGTCGAAGTCGTTGTTCCGCAGCGGATCCGCCCCCAGCTGTGGATCATCGCGTTCGGGGGCCAGGGCCAAGGGGGCGCCGCTTCGCCAGCGGCCCATGAGCTTCGCGGCGAGCAACTCCTGCCCTTCCGCGGTATCGGCGTGCTCGCTCAGATAATCCCGGAACGCGCCGACATGCTCCTGCAGTCGCCGGTAGGCCAGATAGCTGCCGTTGCGGGACAGCACCTCCGGCTGCGGTAGTCCGCGGGGCGGCCCCGCCTCGTCGGGATACCCGAGGATGAACTCACCGGGTTCCAGCGGTGCACCCGAGCCCGGTGTCGGTTCTTCGCCGGACCCTTTCATCACCGGCTGGGACAACCGGTCACGGAAACCGAAATGGTCGTGGGCATAGTCGAATGGTGGCGTCGCGTTCAGATCCAGGTACGACAACACCCGCACACCGGGGCTGCGGGACACCAGCCGGTCGTGCTCTGCCGTGCATCGCCGGTGTTCGTCCTCGGTGCGGGCGAACAAGATCGCGATGGCGTGCAGGTCGTCATCGGCCAGCCCGCCCACCCAGTTGTCCGGGTGGCCGGCCCCCGTATCGCCCAGGATATCGGCGCGGGCGGGCATACCTTCCCGGAACTCGTCGGGGAAGGTGGCGAGCGCCGCCTCCGGCACTCCCAGCGCCCCCAGCCCGCGCCAGGTGAAGGCCAGCGTGATCCAGCGCTCGGAGCTGTCCATCGTGGCGCGCGCGTCGGCCGCCGACTGGACCCGGTCCACCAGCGCGGTCAGCCAGGCCCGGCCGCCGGCGGGATCGTCGAAGGACAGGAACGCGTAGCGGCCGGTCATCGCCGGGGTACGGGTCAGCAGGATGTGCTGGATATCGTCCAGCTCGAGGGTCGGCACGGGAATCACTGCATCTGATCGAGCATGTCGGAGAACGCGGCCTCGAGCCGCAGCGCCTTCTTGATCCGCTCGGCGGTGACGTAGGGGTACTCGCCGTATTCGAGGAAACTCGGGACCTGATGCTCGCGGACGAATCGGGCGAAGGCCTCGGTATTCTCCCGCCAATCCTCGGGAAACCCTTCGAGGTTGGTGAAAACGGTAGTGATGCCGGTCTTTCCGAAGAGGGCCACGGCATCCTCGGTGTACTTGTCGAAGTCGGTATCGAAGATGCCCTGATATTGAAAGTGCAAGCCGGAGCCGACATCGAACAACTGCCACCGCAGATAGTGGAGCCGTAGCGGCGCGAGCACATTCGGACTATCTGCTACGGCATCTTCGATCTGCTTCCCGTACGCGCGTATCGCCTCTTCTCGGCCCGGTTTGACCTTCGCGATGATCGAGAACCCGTAGCAGGCGGGGGTCCGTGGGTAGGTCGGGCCGTACCGACCCCGCTCCAGCTCGAAATAGCCCTCCCTGGGGATGGCCAGCGCCGCGGGTTTGCTCCATTCGTGATCGTTCGTCGGCATATCGTCCTCCATGGCAGGAGTTGACCGGACATCGAAACCCAACAAACACGCGGTGGAACCCGGAAAACCGCAACCCCCGATGCCAGGAGCCCCGGGGGCACATCCGCCGGGTATCAGGATAACTGTGATTTTGCCGCTCAGCACCCTACGATCCCTTCCCCTCGCGACCCGGCGACGTACCCCGCTGCCCAAGCACATCGGCGAGAGCGACACCGCCCTTCGGCCGTGGTCGCCGACCACGGCCGAAGGCTTGCACGTACCGAAGCGACCGAACTGATCCGGGTAGCGGGCAAGGTCACCGGTTGCGCCTATCGGACGGCCGACGGCGCGACCGGCGCGATCCACGCCGACCTCACAGTGGCATGCGACGGCCGCGCCTCGGCGCTCCGGGCCTCGACCGGACTGCCCGCGCGAAGCCGGCCGACACCGATGGATGTGTGGTGGTTCCGTCTCCCTCGCACCGCTACCGACCCCGCCGGAGCGCTCCCCGTCGTGACCGCCCGCCGCGCCGCCGTCCTGCTCGACCGCGGTGACTACCGGCAGTGCGCCAAGTCGACGATCTGCTCTGCATCGGCGACGCAGCGCACGCGATGTCCCCGGTGGGGGGCGTCGGCATCGATCTCGCGATCCAGGACGCCGTCGCCGCCGCCAGGATATTGACCGCACCGTTGCGCGCGGGAACCACAACCACCCGCGATCCGGCCCGGGTACAGCGCCGCCGCGCCATCCCGACGGCGGTGATCCAGGCGGTCCAGCGGGTGCTGCACGCCCGCCTGATCGTGCCGGCTCTCACCGGGCGGGTCGAGATCGCCGGCGCCCCGAGCACACCCCGGACCCTGCGATTACTGCGCCGAACTCCGGTAATACGCAGCATTCCCCCATATCTCCTCGGCCGCGGGGTGTTGCCCGAACACGCACCGGATTTCGCGCGCCGCCCGCCCGCCGGATCCGCCGACCCGACCAGGCAGGAGCCGCGCCGCAATCGGCTCCGGCGGCGCCGGGTTCCGTATCGCCCGGCGAGCCGGTGAGTAAAGAATGCCGTGAACGGTAACCATACGAAAGCTGACGATGGGCAGAAGTGGATATAATCTGAGGCCGGGCCCATATTTCCGATAATTGCAGGCCTATTCACCCGGTGATGAATGAGCCGATATGCAGCAAGACAACATCGATTCACGTGGAAAACCTTTCCAGAATTAGCTATCCAGAGTGGATATTTAATCCCGGAAAAGCTTTTTTCGGCACGCCGGAATCGACGGTTTCGAACACAGAAAGATTAGAACGGGCTATATTTTAAAAACCCATTCGGCGGGTTCGACATCCAGTCGTACCGTTGCTCAACATTTCCTGGAGATAGCCATGAGATCGACTTCGTCCCTGCTTCGTGCCGGCATTCTTGCTCCGGTGGCCGTCGCTACCGTCTTTTGTCTGGCCGCACCGGCAAGTGCCGCCCCCGTCAGCGTGAACTGGAACTGCCGGGGCACGATCCTCGGTATCGGCCAAACCTCGACCATGACCACATCGGTCACCGGCACCGCGCCGAGCTCGGCGGCATCGGGTTCCGCGGTGGCAATCACCATCACACCGGGTGCCTCGTCGGTTCCCAGTTCGGCTTCCGGCTTCACCGTGAACAACATCAGTAACCTGAAGATGACCATTCCGACTCCGGCGAATTCGACATTGGTCTCGGCTACCGCCTCCGGGGGTACCGTGGCCGGCACCGTCTCCACGTCGGGTGGGAATGTCGTTCTGACCGTACCGGGTCCGATCGCCGGCGGCACCAGCTTCACCCCGCCGGCGGTGACCGTCAACGTCACCGCCGGCACCCCCGGAACACCGATCACCAGCAAGTACGCGGGGACCAGCTACACCAGTCCCGGCATGACCATGACGACCAACGTCTCATTGGTCGGCAATGTCGCGACCTCGTGCTACCCGAACCCGTCCCCGACCCTCACCACCACAACTGTCAGCTGAGCCCGCGGATAGGCGCCACGGCGTAATGATCGGCGCCCGCGCCGGCGGCCGGTGCTGAACATGCCTGGACCGGGTTGTCCCAGCAGCCCGGTCCAGGTCGCACCCAGGCGGGCCGGGTGCGACACATTCCTGATAGTGATTGTCCTACTTCGGGTTTGGTGTAGCGGCAGTCACTTCGGCCGAATATTCAGATGCGCAGTATCGCATCCGCCGCTGTGTCGTACAGTGCATATCCGGCACAGCGACGGCCGCTTCGACAGCCGGAGCGGTGCCCGCTTTCGTGATGATCGTCAGCCGCGGTTCGGGCTGCCGACCGATCGATTGACAGGAGCCCACATGCCCGCTTCAGACGCCCGGCGGCGATCCCTACCGCATGCAGGGAAAACGATGGCGTGCACTCGCGATTCCCCGGCTGCCTCCGATCCGCGCCGCGCCACCGCGGCCCGCGGCATTCATCGAGTCCACCGATCGCCCTGACGCCCCGGACGGAATCGGGCGCTCGGCAACCGAGCGCGCCCTCGTCGGTGACTTCTGTTGAGCGGTTACATGTTTCAAGTGATCGAGGGGAATGCCTATGCGCCCGACAACAACCGCCCGCATCTCGGTCGAGCTCAAAAGGGCCCTGGAGTTCTATCACGGCACCGTCGAGGATCTGATCCGCGAATTGATCAGAGTGCTGGGCGTGAACGAGACCGATCGGCGGGCATTGGAGATCGTCTTGCTCGAGGAGGAGAAGGCCACGACGCCGGGGATGCTGGCCGAACGGCTCGGCCTCACCGCTGCCGGCGCCACGATCATGCTCAACCGGCTGGAGAAGCAGGGCTACATCGCCCGATCGCTGCACCCGACCGATCGTCGTCGCGTGATTGTGATGGCCACCGAACTCGCGGCCCATCGCGTACAGGAACTCGTCGTACCCATGATCGTCGAGAGCTACAAGATGTTGCTGAGCTCGTACGACTCCGCCGAACTCGACATAATCGCCGACTTTCTCACCCGGGCGGGCGAACTGCAAAAAATCCACCGGCAACGGCTACGGGACGTGGATCCCTACTCGAAACCCTGAAACCTCGACCACGAAGCCCTACATGAATTGAGAGAAATACGGGGCGCTTCGAAATTCAGTGCCCAGAATGTGCTGTGTGGAAGTGCGGATGCCCGGTGTCCGTGCACTGCTCTTCTCGGTAAATACCTGAATCACGGATGACTCGCTCGAGCTGTTCGGCGAGGCGACACCGTACTGCCCGCGCTTCGGCGTTCGGCAGAACTGCCGGAGTTGAATGTTCCGACACTCGCGCTTCTTTTGGTGCAGACGGTCCGGTCGGTCACGGATTCACAGGCCGTGCCGTCCGAAGTGTCGTCACCGGTTCCCAGCGGTCGGCACATCCCGACGGAGAAAGCAATATCGAATGCAAACAGGTGACAACAGCGAAGACAATGTGGCAGAGCCGGACATCGACGCCGAGCCGCCACGGCCCCGGATTCTGCGGTGGGGCGGTCGGCAGGCCGCGGGGCCATCGGCCGATCGGTTCCGGCGGCAGATGTCACGTGCGGGTGTGGTGGCTGCATTGCTGACCACGGCGATCGGGATAACGATCATGGTACGGGCGGATTCGAACCCGCCGATGCGGGCGAACGACTCGGGCGAATGCACCCTGAAGGCTTTCGACCACCACGCCGTCCGAAGCCGGACCAGCGTGACGAACCCGAGCACGACATCGGGCGCACCGAGCGCGGTCTCCGTACCGGGCGACGCCGCGGGCCCCGACACGGCTACTACCGATACCGGGGCCGGCCGGGCGGCCGCCGATTCCACCGACCCCGGTACCGGCACGGCCACTGCGACGGAGTCGACGACAGCCATGACGACGGATGCCCCGGCCGGAAATTCGACCGATGCGTCGGTGAGCGCAAGTTTCTCTGCCACGGTGAGTCTTTCGGTCCACGCCACGGTCAGCGTGCCGGACCCGGGTACGGTCACCTCGACCTCGCTATCCACGGTGCCCGTCACCATGACTCCGACGGATACGTCGACGGTCACGGTGACAGCCGATCCGAGCACGGAGACGGTGACGGCCGATCCGTCGACGATCACCGTCACACCCGACCCGGCGACCACCACAGTGCCGACCACGGCACCGACCACCATCACGACAACGGCACCGACCGGCACCACAACGACGACCACGACGGCACCCACAGACACCACAACGACCCCGATTCCGCCGAGTTCGACCACCACATCCACGTCACCGGAGGTGTCCACAACACCCGCGTCGCCGACGACCACCTCGACGCGGTCTACGACGACCAGGGCGCCGAACACGACCCGGCCCCCGACGCCGACGACGTCGGCGCCTCCGGCGCCTCCGTCGATCGCGCATCCACCGGCCACGTCACCCAAGGTGGAGGAGGCACCGGGATAGCCGGTCACACCACCGACGGTCGATGCCGGTGGAGTGACGTCGACCGAGGTCCTCCCGTTCCCGGGGCACACCGAGTCCCCACCCCGAACGCCCGCCCGAGCCTCCGCCCGCGGCCCCGCGTGGCCGTGTCGCCGGCCCTCACGTGAACGCCGGATCGATCCGGCCGTTCCCGAGCGCCCGGGCAACCTTTTTGGCCAGCGCCTCCTCCGAGCGGGCCCGCAGACCTCCCGCGAACATCCACGCCACGACGTTGCCCGTATCCGCGGCACGATGGGTATGAGCGAGTTCGAACCGGTTCAACCAGTTCGCCTCATGATTCTCCCGCATCTGGACCTGGATCACTACGCCGCCGACCACGATCTCGTGCGACGTGGTGGCGCCCGGAATGTCCGGGGGTGTATCCCGCCACCGGGCGCGCGGATGATGCTCCTCGGTGAGCATCCGGATCACGGCCGCACGCGCGCTGGTGTCGTCGACATCCTCGGTGATGTCGATCCGCGCTTCCAGTTCCTCGAAGGTGGTCGAGGAACTGAACCCGCCGAGCGATTCCATCCAGGTGTCGAAACCGATCGGACCCGCCGGCCGACCCGCGAGCAAGGCCTCGGCGTACGCCATCATCAGCCGAGCGCCGATCTCGGCGTTGCTCGGGCGGTACTCTTTGCTCTCGATCTGGTAGTCGACTTCTCCGTCCGCACGCGGGCTGACCGTTATATAGGCGACGTTGTAGGGCGACGAGCGCGCCAACGCGCCGGCGAACTCCGCATGCTCGGCAACCAGCTCACGCCGAGCCCGCTCGTGCCGGCCCTGCGTGGCAACGATGAGCAGCGTGGGCTTCCTGCCGCGCTCGGCCGCCGGCACCAGCTTGGCATGGTCGGTGAGCCAGGTGCCCCCTTCGGACCTGCGATACCGATGCTCGTGGTGGCGGCGGGTCGCTTCGTCGTCGAGTACCTGCTGTGCGTCGCGGAGTTCGGCGACCACCGCGTCGAGGCGGATGATTGCTTCGGCCCGCTTCCGGATATCCGCCGCGCGCTGTCGATCCGCCGGTCCCAGCCGTTCGACCAGCGGCCGTATGGGATCGTCGGCGGGGAGCCGGGTCGGGTCGTCGAGGATGGTCGCCGACAGGTCCACCAACTGCGCCGGAGCCACTTCCCACGCCGCGGCCAAGGCGCGCCACTCCTCGTCCACTGCCCGGCGCGCCTCCCGCAGCGTCGCCGAATCCGGCGGCACGCGGGCGTGGTCACTCGCTTCGCCGACCTGCCCGAGCAGCCGCCGGATCCGTTCCTGTACCAGCCCGAAGTCCACGACAGCCGGGCCGTTGTCGCCCAGCGCCGGCCGCGGCGGCATCGGCATCGGCTCTACCGGGTCCGGTTCGTGGCGGAGCACCCGCAGTTGCCGCAGAATCTGCGCCAACCGCGCCAGCTCGACCTGATGGCGCCGGAGCTCGAGCCGTTTCCGTTCCTCGCCCTCGGGCAACGTCACCTGGTCCAGACGCGTCAGGTCGGTCCCCGCTCGGACAGCCAGCCGGTCGAGTTGTCCGTCGATGAATTCCCGTCGACGCGTGAACTGCTCGAGCACCTCTGGGGAGCCGGGTGTATTCCCCGGCTCGGTCCGCGCTCCCCCGGGTGTCAGACCGTGTCGTCTCATCAGCTCGTCGCGCTCACGCTCCAGCCTGCCGGTCCGGTCGGCGATATCGGCCTCCTCGGCCGCCTCCTCGGCGGCGACCGGCCGTTCGGTGACTTCCACCCAGCCCTGCTCGGTCCACTGCAGGCGCTGTCGTGCGACTTCGAGGTCGGCGCGTACCACCACTGCCTTGCCCACGTCTCGATCGAGCTCGGCGAGTGCGGCCCGGCCCCAGCCGCTCCAGCCGGCACGAGCCAAGGCCGGATCGCATGCCCGCAGCTGTTCGCGCAGGTCGTCGATCTGTGACCAGGACATACCGACGGTGTCGAAAGACATCTCACGGCGCCCGTCGATCTCGACAGTGCGCAACTGCTCCCACAGCCGTCCAAGCGGCTCCGGTAGCACCGTGATGTCGAGATTCCCGAACGGCGACCGGTCGGTCCGGCGGTAGCCGGTGCCATACTGCACGGGCTCACTCCGGCCGGGGCCGTAACACAACACGTCGGCCGCCCGGCGGACCCGCTCCACTGTCGCCGGCTCCCCGGCTCCCAATGCCGTGGCGTACTGGGCGGCCAGCTCCGTCAGCTGCGCGCGTGTGTCCGCGGCCATCGGATGTACGGCGGTTTCGGCCCCGGTGAAGACGAAACCCGCCACCTCCGAAATAGCGCCGGGTATCGCGAGCTGCATCTCCTGCAGCACAACGCCGTCGCGGCCGACGGCCACGATCCGACCGCGGATATTGGCCAGCGCGCCGATCTCACCGGCGGCACCGGACAGCACGACGACCGCGCCGTCACCCAACGCGTCCAACACCCGGCATATCTGCTCGATGCCGCCGGTGAAGGTGCGCGGTTCGGAACCGAGGGCGGCGGCGACCGCGAATTCCGGGGCGCCGTGGCCGCCGCTGTCCTCGCCGAGCGGACGGATATCCGGGTTGCCGGTCAGCGCCATGGCCAGCGCCACTACCGCCGGGCCGTGGAACCGGGCTCGGTCGGCCGGGCCGGGCTCGGACTGCGGCCGTCCCGCGAGCCCGGTGGCGATCTGCTCGTCCAGCTCCCGCACCTGCCCGGCCAGCCGGTCGAGTTCGGCGGCGATCCGGACCAACTCCGGCAACCGCTCGGCGAGCGGGGCCGGCGCCGGGAGGTAGAACCGACTCGGCTTCTCCGCAGGCGGGGGCGGGGTCTGCGCCATCCGGTCCAGTTGCTGCCGGCTCAGCGTATCCGGGTCCACACCGAGCCTTGTCGCCAATTTCCGGTATTCGGCGGTGGTGACATATTGCTTCAGCATCACCGACGACCGACGGGCGGCGAGCTCGGACAATCCGTCCTGCTGCTGCGCGGCGGTCGCGGTGTGCAACCGAGTGACTTCCGCACCGCGCTGTCGCGCCGTGCCCGGATCGAACAGGGGAATGCGGTCCCAGGCCCCGCCGACAGGGTGTACCGGTCGTTTGTCCGGCCCGAAGAAGACACCCTCCACCGTCGAACGGAAATTGTCCTTCGGAGCGAATTCTCGCAGCACTCCAGTGCTGCGGTCGATCTCCACGATCGTGCCGTCGATATTCGACAGCACATACCGCGCCGCGCCCCCGCGGGACGTATCCGACACCAGCACGACCGCGCCCGGGCCCAGTCGACGCAACTCCCAGACCAGGTACGTCTGCCCCGGGTAACGCAGAACCCGGGCGCGCACACTGTCGGCCAGATCGTCGGGTGCGGCGCCGAAATCCGGGTGGTCGGGGCGGCGAACCCAGTCCGCACCGACCAGGTCGGCAAACGTTTGCAGCGCTCCGATCAGGCTCCCGTGCCGTCCGAGATGGGCCTGTCGCGGGTCGATCCCCGCTGCCTCCACCAGCCGCGTCAGCTCGCGGTCCGCCTCGGCCAACCGATCGCGCGCGTCCCGGTACTGCCGGGCCGCTTCCCGCTGCTGCGCGCGTTCGCCGGGGTCGGCCTGCCGGTAGGACAGCCAGAACAAATCATTTTCCGCGATGTCGTGATCGCGCCATCCGCTCAGGTCCACGGTCTGGGTGTCCCAGTACCCATACCGCAGCAGCGCCGCGGTGTGCTCCCGGCGCGCATCGGCCAACCGCGCGTAGAGCTGATCGGTCGCGTCGAGATCCCGCAACCTGTCGGGCGTGTCCGCCGACTGCCCGGTGGTGGCCGGTTCGGCGCGCTCTTCACGCAACTGCCGCTGGGCGATATCGGCGGCGAACTGCGCCCCGGCCAACGGCACCGTCCGCTCCGGCTGGTGTGGGGCACCGTCGTCGAATCCGAACGCGGGAAGGATAGGGCCGATCCGGCCGCGCGCTTGGGCGAGCTCTTCTCCGGCGAGGTTGTGACCCCATTGCGCCTCGCGATCGTTCGACCCGGAGTCCGGTGCCTCGGGCCGTGGCCTCGCACCGATTCGGCGGGTGTCCACATCGGTATCCGGCCGGTCGACGATATCGGCGGCCGGCGGTGCCGGCTCCTCCGTGATTCCAAGAGGACTACCGCCGCTGTTCCCCAGGCCCGCCCGAAACACACCACGCATCGCCGGTGCGTAGTTGCTCGTATCGCCGAGCGGCTCGGCCTGTAGTCCACCGGCTGCGACAGCACCCCCGGCGTAGGCGAGCTCGAGCCGCACCACCCCCTCGCTGTCGACCAGGACCACGAATTCCGCCGGTGCGCTCAACCGCGGCAGCACCTCGGCGGCCAGTTCCTCGGCTGTGGATTGCACAGCGCCCAGGTCGGCGGCGGAGCTACCCATCATGACGTCGCGTACCAGATCCTTGACCACCGCAACCGCCGCGTCCGGGGCGACCTCGTCGGAGATCGGTATATGCCACGCCTCAGCCGGCCGTGCGGGAAGCGACCGTTTGCTCACCATCTCCTCCGGCGAATAGAACGTGACCACCCACGCCGCGAGGCCGTGCTCGTCCGGAGAGAATTGTTCCTCTCCGCCCGGAAAATCGTGGGATTCGAGCACTCGGATCGACTTCACCCGCGGGTCCTGGCGCAGGATAGTCAGATACGGCTGCCGCAGGTAGGCCGTATTCGGGAACAATTCCTCGCCCGCGTAATAACCCTTGCCTTTACCTTCCGGACCGGCCTCGTCCTGGTCGTTCATCACAAAAGCCACGATCGAGCATTCGGCGGCCGCTGCCAGAGCACGCTCGAAAGCTCCCAGCGCCACATCGAGTTCCCAGCTGAGCGAATCGTGGACAAAGGTCATTTCGGTCGCCGCCCAGCGTCCGTCCTGCAGCGCGAAGACATTTCCCTTGGTGGGTATGGACTCGCTCAACACGTCGGAAATGACGGCATCGGCTCGCTCGTCCGAACGGGCGTCCGCTGCGGCGGATTCGTGATCCGGGTAGTAGCGGGCCATGATCTCAGCGCTCGCGGGTACCCATTGCCGCCAGATCGTGCGAGTGTTGAACATTCGCGGGATGCCCTGAGCGTCGACATATTTCTGCATCCCCGGGCCGGGACCGTACATCGCTTGGGCGTACAGCCATTCGTCGGCGTTGCCCTCGTAGATGAGCTGTTCGACGTTGTTCCGGACGAAGGGGGCGAGAGCCAGCGTATAGCCGAGCGCGTTGCCGCCCCCGATGTTTCCGATGTGCTCGAACTGTCCCGGACCGAACCCCTCGGCTTTCAGGAACCGGACGATGGCATCGATCAATGCGAGGTCGTGGCCGAAGATCCGGTAGCGGAACCGGGCCGGGACGAGCGTGCCCGGTCGGTCATGGTTCGCAGGTGTGAAGACACCGTCCACCCACTCCCCGACATAGTTGCGCAGAATATATTCGCCTGCGCCCCATTCCTTATCGGCTTCGAAGCCGTCCTGCTGATCGGCCTGATCGGCGGGGCGTTCTGCCAACTCGTCGAGTGAGCCGACGATATAGTCCGGTGCCTCGTCGTGGACGCTCCGGTAGCGCAGTACCAGGTGGTAAGGATCCCATGATTCCGCATATTGCCGTGTGACGAATTCGAAAAATCGGAAGGACCGCCCCTCTGCCTGCGGCCATTGCTTGACAATCAGATCTTGCAGGAGCGCGATCTCGCCGAGCATCACCGTGTGTTCGAGGTGTCCGCGGCTTGCGGAGTCCAGCGCGTCCAAGCGTCTGCCGAGCCCATAGAACTGAAAGATCAGCGCCGCATCCAACAATTTACGGACTTCGTCCGGTGAGCTGTCGGCGACCGATTCACCGCGGTGGGCAGCGATGGTGATATGCGCGAATTCGCGAATCAGGTCCGGGTCGACCCGAGCGGACTCGTCCAGATCGTAACGTGCGCGGACCAGACGCTCCACCTCGAAGAGTGCCGGAATGAACATTCTGGCCGTGTCCGCCGGTGCGCCGGTGAGATCCATTACCCGGTGCAGCGTCGCGCTCCACCCGGCGAACTCACGCAACTGATCGATACTCGGCGGGTAGCGATCGAGGTCGTCCTCGGCTCGATAACGCGAAATCGCCGACAGTACGGTCCGCAGGTCCATGCCCGAGTCCGGCAGTTCCGAAGGCCAGTCCAGGACCACCCGAAGCCGCTTACCGAACTCCTCGGCATCGGGCACGACCTGTGCTGGATCCCCGTACTCTTGGTTGAGCCAGCGCACCAGGCCGTCCAACTCACCGGGTGTCTCCGCTCCGCCGTATTCGGTGATCAGCATGTGCAACGATGCCCAACGCGCGGGGTCGTCGATACCGTCGAGGTATTGCTCCGCGGCAGTCCGGAAGCGCTCGACGCGCCACGTTCGGTCCAGCCGCACAGCCGCCAGCGCTGCCCGGACGGATTCCGGTTTCTGCGGGTCTACCGGCAAGCCCAAGGTGGTCGCCAACTCCGCGACCCGGTCGCCGAGGCCGGCCAGATCGGTAACGGCACCATACGTTTCATTCAGGTGCAGCGGGACCGTTCCCGAGGTATGTCTGCCATGGTGCCACACCGAGATTCCGAGGTTCTGCCCGTCCGGCTCGATCCGCACCTCCAGCCCCATACCCCTGCCGTGCACGTGCGACTCGGCGCGGTCGCCGTATACTCGCACGGCGATATCGCTCGCCGCGGCCGCCACGTGCTCGGTCCCGCCGGACTGTTCGGTGACCAGGAAACGCACTGCGTCGTCGAGGTGATGCGGTTCGGTGGTGTCGTCGAGGTAGCGCCAGATCACGACGCCGGTACCGGCGGGGGTGGCGGTGATCGTCACCGAGTCCTGCTGGGACCGGTTGGCCACGGCAAGCCGCAACGACGACCTGCCCGATTCGCCGGCCTCGACCGTCAACTCCACCCAAGGCAGACGGACGGGATCCAGATCATATCCATTGTCCAAGCTTCGTTCACCGAAGTACGCGACCGCACGCTGGATCATCTCGCGCTGCGACTCGAACGCGAGACCCGTTATCCGGCCGACCAGAGTGTGTACCTCTGCGAACGGTAATCCGCCCTTTTCCGGACGGCTCACCAGTGGCACCGACAATCCGGCGGTGACGGTCCCCGACACGTCGTCCCGGCTCAGCCGGAATGTCAGCGGTCGGTCGGTGTATTCGCTCGAAACCTCGACCGCCGCTGCGCCATCCTGCGCTTTCAGGGTCACGGTCGCAGCCGATTCTGCCGTGGTGCGTGGGTGGTCGAACACCCGGCGTAGCAGGTCATGCACTGCCGCCGAGGTCATATCGACCCTATCCTGGGTCCAGCCCCGGAGCATCTCGAGAAGTGCGGCCGTTACCCGGTCCCGTGCGGAATTCGCCGACACCTCGCGCCGCGGCACGGTCATGGTTACGGCAGACTTGCCAAACAGTGAGGTGACGGCGTCGCCGGAGGCGGGAGACTCTGAGAATCCCTCGTCGTCGGGGCCCTGCTCGTCCGTGCGACCCGAGCGCGGTCCGGACGGGCGATCGCTCCACGGTGTCGACCTTGATGCGCCGGCCACCTCGCCCCGCTGGTCCGTCGATGCCGGCTGGCCTGTCCGCGCCGTTCGCTTCGGGTCCGGCGCAACTGCTACGGCGGCGTTCTCGCTCTTACGGGCACGCTCCTCGGCATGCAGTCCGGCCTGGCGGCTTCGGTCGGAATCCCCGACCTTGCGCCGCGCGTCGGCCAGTACTCGTCGTACCTCGTGCGCGGACATGCCGGTTTCGGCGGCGATCTCGGTATGGGTTCGCCCTTGCCGCACCTGTCGCAGGACCGCTGCCTCCGTCACGGACAAGCGCTGTGCGAGCGTCGCGTCGCCGCCGCGTCCGGCGGTCGTGTCGGATGTCGATGCGGCGAGCCGGGCGAGAGCTTCCTCGTCGAACAAATCGAGCGCGCCCACGATTCGTGGCATGGCCGTGACCAGAGTGGGCGACCCGATATCGGGCAGCGCACGGTTGACATGCTTATCGACCGTGCGGGGCGAGAGGCCGAACATCGTCGCGATTTCGCCCCTGGTGCGTCCGCGCGACAAATGCGCGAGGACGACGATCTGGCGTGGCGTCAACCGCTTGCCGAGGTCGGCCAGTGGCGACTGTGGCTGCACCAAGCCGCGCCGGGTGGCTTCGGCGGCGATCAGATAGCGCTTGTTCGCGATGCCGAGCGCCGAGGCCACCTCCCCGACATACTTCGATGCCTGCTGCCCACCCAGTGCCTCGGTGATTCGCGCATTGTCCCACCCGTCGGTGATCCACCGCAGTACCCGCAGGTGGTCCTCGCTCAATCGCGGTTCATCAGCGGCATTTCGGCTCGAATCCTGATGGGACCCGATGGCCCACCGAGATTCCGCGGGACCATGGCCGGGTCGAGATCCGATGGGGTTGTCGTCCTGCCTGCCGCGATCCGACGGACTCGTTGGCGCGGGCTGGGGAATCGACTTTCCTTGGGGCTGGTCGCGCCGGGCGGGTGGATCGGTGTTCTCATCGGAATCGAACTGGATACGCGCGGTCTCGGTCTCGTCTACAGAGTCTGCCGCAGTCGGCATCACCTCGGTGGCAATCGGGCCGTCATGGGGCTGATATCTCGGGTTGGGGCGCCAGTACTGCCGCACCTCGTCGGCGAGCGCTGCGAAATCCCCTTGCCATATCTCGGCAGGAATCTCGAAGCAACCCACGATCCGCTCGCTTCGGAGCCCCCCCGGCCAATGCACGGCGACGACGCCGTCGAGCTCGTCGACCACCCCGAACCCGCCGGGCGCATCTATGACGAAAATCTGGTGGACGACCGACCACCGCGACGTGCGGTCGTTCATCTTCACCGATTCGCCATAGTCGGCGGCCCGGTTTACACGGACCGTTGTGTAGACAACCCTGCCGTCGCGCTGCTGCAGCGGAACGAAGCCCTCTGCCAACGCAACGGTGTGGGGTCGTTCGTCGCCACGGAACAACAGCCCGCCGCCGGTGCGCCAACCCGAGCGCGGATAGTCGGTCGCGATGATCTCCCATCTCCGCCGGACCGCGGCGAGGTCGATGTCGGTGTCGGCGGCCGCGGCAAGCAACTCGTCATCGTGCACCTGGGTTACCGGCTGCCACTGCGCCGGTGCCGACGAACTGCTCAGGACCAGTTCCACCACCTGTGCGGCGTCGAACGGGTCCAGCGGGACGTTGGTCGGCGCGCTGCCGATGAGGTCGTCGGAATCCGGATGGATGGGCGACTGCGGCGGTCCGCCCGTGTCGGGGCCGTCGGATACTGGCATATCGGCCTGTGTGACGGTTTTGCCCGACCATGGTGTGCTGGCCGGTCGTTGGTCGGCGGGTTGCGCGTCGTCGGGTATTCCGCTGTGCGTGGGTCTGGCGCCGATGTGGCGCGATCGACCGGTCCGTGGCTGCGATCGGGTGGGAGATGGTGTGGTGGTGTTGTCGGGATCGCCGGTCGCTCGCGATGCGGTCGGCATTCCGGGCAGGATGCCGGTGCGAATGGCGATCGCCACGCTCTCCTGCCGGTTGCGTACGCCGAGCTTCTGCCGAATACCGGCGAGAGCCACATCCACTCTGCCGTAAGTCGTTTCGAGGTCGTTCGCGATATCGGTGTTCGTTTGTCCGTTCGCGACTCGGTCGAGCAGGTCGACCTCGGCGGAGGTGAGATCGGCAAGGTCCCGGCTCATCGGGTGGATATCGGGGAGCATGCCGTTACGCAGCGCGACCGCCACCATTGCCGCCCGGTTGTGCACCCGCAACTTGTTGCCGATTCGCGTCAGATACTCGTCCACCACGGTGGGCGACGGTCCGAGCGCCCCCGCGATGTCCTTGGTGGTCTCACCGTTCGCGACTCGGGTGATCAGATCGATTTCGCGGGGGCTCAGGTACGGGACGGCGCTACCCTCGACGTCCGGAGGGGCGAGCTCGACGTGTCCCGCGCGCACGGCGGCCAGCACGATCGCGGGCCGGTTGGGTACATCGAACCGGCGGCGGAGATCGGTCACCTGCTCGTCCACTGCCGCCGCGGTGATGTCGAGGTCCTGCGCGATGTCGTGGCTGGTGTCGCCGTTCGCGATCCGGATCAGCAACTGAAGCTCGCGGCTCGTCGGGTCGAGCATCGCGGTGGCAGGCGATCGGTCGCCGACCGGGACAGTACTGGCGAGCACTCCGGCGCTGAGCGCGAGATACACCAGTTCCGCCCCGTTGCGCGCGCCGAACCTGCGGTGTAGCTCGGTGCGGTAGATCCCGACGGTACCCGGCGAAAGCCCCAGTTCCGTACCGATTTGGCGGGACGTCATACCCGCGGCGATCAGCTGGAGCACCATGAACTGGCGATTGGTCACCCCGCTGTCGGGAGGAGCGGTCGTGTCGATACCGCTGGGGTGTTTGCCCTCGGCCTCGAACTCGCGCCGGCCGGCCTCGAGTAGCCGGTCGAGCGCACCGCGCTGCACCACCGTGAGGTTGCCTCCGTGCTGCGCCGCGGCAAGGGCCTCGGCAGCGTGGCCGCGTTGCGTAGCACTCATTGCGAGCCAGCCGGTCACCAGATTGCTCGCGATGCCGTGCAACCATTCGAGCGGGGCGGCATCCTGAACCCGCCACCGGTACTGGTCGGCGATGTCGAACGCCAAGCGGTTGAGTCCCTGCGCTACGCGCACCAACGGCCGTAGCTCGGGTGTGACGGCGGTGGCCGGAACTCCGAGATCGGCGAGCACTTTCGCGAACACGGCGCGTCCGTACTTCCCGCGCAGTTGCTCGAATGCCGCTTCATCGTTGCCTCGAGCGCGGTGTAAGAGGCTGTCGGCCTCTGATGTGTCGCTGCCGCCGCGCTGTTCGGCCGCAATGGACGTTTCCGGCGCGGTGCGCCTTTCGTTGGGCTCCGGGGGGCCGGCGATCCTCTTCTTGCGGGGTGGATTGCCGCGATCTCGGTGGGTCAGGTCCTTGTTGATGTCTTCGAGAGCGCCGTCCTCGGTTCTGCGGTATCGGGCGGTGTGGATTCGGCGGATTGTTTCGTACGGGTGGGTGAATTCGTCGGCGTCGATCACCCGGGGAATATGGAGTTCTTTCTCGCCGGATGGTTTCGCCTCGGCCTCGCCGGATGGTTTCGCCTCGGCGTGCTTGATGTTGGTGTCGAAGATGATGGCCTGGCCGGGGCCGGTATTGACGATCGTGAAGACATGCATGGTGTTGCCACCGTTGTCGACCAGGACGTCCATCGTGTCGACCTCGGTCTCCTCGGCATTCTTGACCTGGTCGATGAGCGGTCCGAACACTCCGGGGGTGTGCGGGGTCCGCGGGTCCGTTGTTCCGTCGGCGGCATCGGTCGGGAGGTGGTATTCGACGAGTGTGCCCTTGGTGTACTTCTCGAGGGCTTTGTAGTCTCGTTTCCTGCCGCGGGGCGCGGTGGCGTCGTCCTTACCCAGCCCGTACAGGATTCGGGCGGTCCGGTCGAGGCAGTCGTCGCGCAGTTCCTCCCACCACTGGCGACGGACACCGTTTTCCAATGCGAGCGCGGCGGCGGTGGCGCCGGCAAACATCCCGGCGGTGGCCAGGCCGGCACCGGTGCGGCCGAAGGTCGCTACGGCCGGGATCACCAGTCCGGAGCCGGCGATGGCACTGACCTGATTGACCGTGTTGGTGATCGACCATCCCTGCCCGAGGCCGGCGCCGGTGAGATTACGCAGGTAGTAGGCGAAATCGATATTGTTGAGCATGACCGTGGCGCCGGTCGCCGCCACGGCACCGGCGATGACCCACTGATTGTCGGTGGCCGCCAGGGTGCCCGCCTGTATCATCCAGCTACCGAAGGTGAGTCCCAGGGTTCGGTCTTTGATCCATTCCCGGAAGGATTTCCACGCCTTCAGCGCCGCGCCGAACAACGTCCCGATACCTGCGCTGGCCGCCACCATTCCGATGCTCTGCGGCGAATAGTTCGCCTCGTCCATCAACGCTGCCAGCTGCACCCAGATAGCACTGGCGCCGACGCCCCAGGGAATGAGCAGGCCCTGGTAGTAGCGCATGTATCGGTCGTTCCGCATCGTGCGCGCCACCTCGCGCATCGAGGGTTGTTCTTCCTTCTCCGAGCTCGTATCGGGCAAGCCGCGCATTGCCCGCCAATTCGCCAAACCCGTTGCCGCGCTAGCCCACAACGGCATGGCAGCGGTAATGTTCGCCATGACCGGCCAGGTGAATCGGCCGAGCAAACCGCTGGAATGGCGGTCGATCATCATGAGGGTGTCGGCGGCTTTGCGTCCCTCCGGCGTGCTGATGAGCGAAGGACCGTAAACCTGGACTCCGGCGTTGTACACCGCGCCGGTGGCCGCCATGACGGTCCCCGCGCCGATGAGTGCCTCGACGGTGCCGGGCAGGCCGAGCCCGGCATACAAGGCCGCGCCGCCGGCGGCCACCGAGCCGAGCAGCCCCGCCCGCATCATCCACCGGCGGGCGTTCCGGTCGACCAGCATGCCTCCCGGCAGTGTTGCCGCCAAGGCCGCGGAGCTCATCAGCGCATTGGCCATCGCGGTCATATCGACCGAACCGGTCGTCTGCTGGACGGCGTTGATCAGATACGTCGCTGCTCCGGCGTTTCCCGCGCCCGCGACACCCGACCAGAGCGCGAATTTCGTGAGATTCTTCTGCTCCTCGGTCTGCGCGGCCTGGCGTTCGCGGATCCGCCGCAGCAGCGAACGACCGTCCGGGTTTCGTCCCGGCGCCCCGGTGATGTCGATTCCTTCGAAGGAAGGGGCGACTTGGGATTGGCCGGGCGTGGTCCGGGCTTCGAGAGTGCCACTGCCGGTGGGCTCGAAGTAGGCGATGTAGGTGTGCTCGGGCTCGGTATAGGTGGCTTTCCAGTCGAGGTAGGGGCGGGGGTCGCCGCCGGTGAGCTGGTCATGGACGTAGGTGGTGGTGAGTCCGGTTTCCGGGTTGGTTCGGCGGGTGATGATGTACGCGTGCGCGCGCTCGCCGCGGCCGACGACTGCGACGGCATAGGTGCCGACCGGTTTGGTGCGCAGGTCGTCGACGGCCTTCCACATCGGGTCGTCGGACCGGTCACGAGTGGTGATCGGCTGATGTTGCAGCCCGGAGCCGGTGGCGGTCTGGAAGTGGACGGCCCGGCGCCCGGTGACGGGCAGCACGGGCAGGCCGTTGCGCTGCAGGATGTCGACAACCCACGGCAAACATGTGCGAACCTCTGCCGGAAGGCTGGGCGCCGGTGATCCACCGGCGCGTTGCTGCCGCGCAATGGGAATCGGTGCCGCGATGTTGTCGCTATCGCCGGTGATCCGGTCCGCTGCGAATGAGACGTCATCGGACCAGGCGATCCCTGATGCGCTGATCCACTGGGTGAGTACGTCGTGCACGGCACGAAATGCCGGGATGGTCCGCGCGGGTTCAGGGCCGGGATCGAACCGACCATAATGGGCGGCCGCGGGTCTGCCGCCCAGCCCGATCTCGATCGTCACCTCCGCTGGTTCGCCGAGAACGGGATGGATGATCGCGTCGATAGACATTCCGCCCTCGGGCGGAAATTCGACGGTTTCGACCTCGAACCAGAATTCTTCATTGCCGCCTCGAAGGTGCTGCGCTACCTTTTTTTCGAGCGCGGGCAGATCCAGGGCGGTGCCGGAGGCTCTGATAAATGTTTCTACAGAGTTCTCTTCCGTGTTCTCGGGCGTATTTTGCCACGCGCCCCCGATATGTCCATTGTCGAACTCGATCAATATATTCGACAAATCGAAGTTCTGACTCAGGCGGTGTCGCGATTGGGCCCAGAATCTCGGAGTCTTGGTCGCATGGGCAAGGAACATGCCGCTGAAGAATCCGATTATTTCCGGCCTTCCGTCGACTAGGCGCCAGTATCCACCACCTGCGACGATGCTCGGCCCTTCGATTCTCTGATGTATTCGCTTTTCGTTTTCATCGGCATGGGTTGATATGTAAGAGTGCAGAAGAATTGGATGTTCGGCGCTGCCGTCCTTCGTGGTGACAATTTTACCGCTGCGTAGTATGAGGAAACAATGCTGTCCGCGTCCGGTTGTTAATTTCTTTTTGTCCGTTCCGATGAATGAGCCATCGTCGTCCTCGTCGAGAACAATGACCTCAACCCGTCTTCTCTTCCAGAATTCATCGACTTCAGGATGGTATTGTCTGGAAATTTCTGCGCCGTCGTATTCCGTTCTACTCGGCCGCGCACCGATCCGCCCGGTGGTCCGGTCCGGTCGCGCGCCGATCGCGTCGGCGGGTCCCTCGAGCAGGACTGCGGTGAGATTGTCGTTGGTCTGCTTCGCGGCGATCGCACCTTGGATGAAGGCCTGGGCGGCGCCGAGCAGTGTGCCGGACCGAGTGAAATGCCGGGCGACTGTTTCGGCGACCGATTCGGCGGTGGTGCGGGGATTCGACGGACTGCCGGCGAGATGTTTGATCGGTCCGTCGGTGAACAGGCCCACGATTCCTGGACCGGTGGGTTCGAATACCTGCGGCTGCGATGGTTGCCACTCCCGCTGCCAGCCCTTACCGAGACCGGTGAGTGGTTTGTCGGCCTCGGGCCGGCCCATGGCTTCGCGTTCGGTGATGCCGAACATCTCCATGTACTGCCGGACATAGGTGTCTGGCTCGGTGAGCTCCCGGGATGCGCTGTCGTCCAGGCTGATCCACATCGCCCGGGCGTCGCCGCGCGAGTCGGTGATGAGCTGGGTAGGGGTAACCAGCACCGCCACGATGGTCGCTTTGGGGGAGTCCACGTCGCTGGTCTCGGCGAACTCTTCGGTGGCGATCAGATCCAGCACCGCCTGCTGGGCGGCCTCGAACGCCTCGGTGACCACTGCGACCGGATCCCATCCGGCGCCCGCTTCGGCCGCCGCCGCAAGCCGCGCCAGCACCTCGGCCGCCGCCTCCGATCCCACCTGTGCCGCGAGTTCCGCGCCTATCGAATGGGAGACACCATCGGCCACGATCGCGAGGGTCATCCGCTCACCCGAGACGGTCGCGGTCGCGATGGCGAAGGCATCCTGATTACGCCGGTGACGTTGATCTGCCGATTTGCCGCCGATATCGGTGACACCGGCGGCATGCCCCAGATCCAACTCTCGGTGGGCGCGACCATCGGTGCGCTGGGGCGTCGCGGCCGGATCGGCGGTGGGCGTCGACTCCGCCGAGGCGGTGACGGACGACGTGTGCGCATCCGTCACGGTGGTGGGTTGTTCCGCGTCGACCGGCCCGCGAGGATCGGTGGGGATCAGAAGCCGGTCGAGTTCACCGACAGCGGCTACGGCGGCTCGATTGCGTTGTTGGGCGGCTGCGGCCCGCTGTTCCAGCTCGGTCGAGCGGTCTGCGCTACCGATCGCCTCCCGCATCAGCCAGGATTGCAGGGGTGACGGATCGAGGGCGCGTGGGTCCGGGTCGTGGGGGATGGTGTCGATCAGCGTTCGGTGTTGCTGGGAGTGGTCCTTCGGTGACGAGTGCTCCAGCACGGTGATCAGCGCATCGAGCCAATCGATCTGTTTCACCAGCGATTCGTACTGCCGGGCCGACCGCTCGAATTCGTGTTCGTCGGTGTCGTCGACCTCGTCCACATATTGGCCCGCGTCCCGCATGTGCTCGGACAAAGCGGCGTACACCAGGTGCACCTGACCGACGGCCGCGCCGCCGAGACGGGCGAGCATGCGGACTGCTTCGTCGTGGCGGGCGGTGTCGCGAGCCGCGGCCTCCACCGTGGCCGCAATCGAGCTGACGGTGGAAAGTGCGGATTGCCAGCGGGTTTCGGACTCGATATCGGCGCGGGTGCGCGCCATCGCGGCGGCGGCGTCCTCCATCTCCTCGACCGCGTTCGCGAATTCGGTCAACTGCCGGGTCCGCTCGGTCGCGGGCGTATTCGCCTGCTCGGCCGCCTGCAGTTCCGCGAGGCGTGGTCGAATATGGGCGACCGGAACCGCGGCGGCCGACGGATCGTTGTTCGGTGACGCTCGACGTGCCGCTTCCTCCGATGGCCTGCTGCCGATGCTGTCGAAATCGCCGTCCGCCGGATCCACCCATTCCCGGCTCGTTACGCCGGGATCCCGGTCGTTCGGTCGTCCGCGGACCGGCGCATTCGTGCCGTCGAGTGCGGCGCCGGGCTCGTGTGGAAGCGGTGTGAGAACACCGGCTGCGCTTTCGAAGTGGGCGAAGAATGCGCGATCCACCCGGGTAAACGACTGCCGGAAGAATTGTCGCCAGGTGTCCCGGTCGCGCATGCGGGCGAGGGGTTTGCCGCCCAGATCGGGGTCGGCGATACGCGGGACGTTGGTGTCGTAGACAAAGAGGGCACCGTCGAGCTGGGTGACATAGAACGCGTGCGCTATGCCGTCGTGCTCGACGACGAATACCGAACTGTGCCGCGGGTTTTCAGGATCGAGCAGGCTGTCGATTTCACGATCCAGGCGCTCCTCGAGAGCTCCGTCGGCATCAACGAACTCGGCGAGACCGGTGGTGAGGCCGGTGACGAGTGC
>NZ_JBFAHF010000032.1:0-94702 GCF_040654015.1 Nocardia sp. NPDC050799 | reverse complement strand
TTCAACCAACTACCGGAGACCTCGCCACATCACCAACTTCTCAACCCGGACAACGGGTTCCATCCCACACCATCGGGCTTATGAAACGCGGCCTAACTTGAGAGGCGTTCAGCCGCTGGTTCCTCGCGTGCACCTTCTGCCCGCGATCATCGCCCGGATCCATGCCGGAGAGAACGTCGACATCGACTCGGGGCTACCGGGCCTCGACTTCGGCGACGACGAGATCGGGCAGGTCGCAAACGCTTTCGAGACCGCACAGCGAACCGCCGTAGCAGCCGCGGTGACCGAGCCAAGACCAGGGATGCGGTCAACGCGGTATTCCTCAACCTCGCTCACCGCAGTCAGCTGATGGCGCATCGGCAACTCGAAGTGCTGGACGCCGCGGAATCCCGCGAAGAGAATCCAGCGTTGCTGAACTTGCTGTTCAAACTCGACCACCTCGCGACCCGCGAGCGGCGCAATGCGGAAAAACTCATCATCCTAAGCGGCGAGCGACCCGGTCGACAATGGCGCAATCCGGTGCCGCTTCGTGACATCGTTCGCAGTGCCATCGCCGAAACCGAGGACTATGCCCGGGTCCGGGCAGCGCGATTGCCCGATGTCCGGATCAAGAGTGTCGTCGTCGCCGACATCATCCACCTGCTCGCCGAACTGATCGACAACTCGCTGTCCTACTCGCCGCCTGCTTCCCGGGTCGAGGTCTCCGGCAATCCGGTCGGAAAGGGAGCGGTGGTCGAGATCATCGACCAAGGGCTGGGGATGCCCGCCGATGAACTGGCGCGGGTCAACACCCTCTTGGCCGACAGCCCCGACTTCGGCGTGCTGCAGCTCTCCAGCGATTCCCGCCTGTGTCGGTGGCCGAGGTCTCCGCGCAACTGCGACTTCCGTTGATCGTCACCAAAATCCTCATCTGCGATCTGATCGACGCCGGCTACCTCACCTACCGGGCATCCGCCCCGGCCGACTCTCCCCGAGACCCACTCCTTCTCCAGGCGGTACTGAACGGGATCCGGAACCTCTGAGGAACAACTGCACCGATTCTGGATCTCCACCCTCGGCGCTGCGGATGGTGGCCGAGCAGGCGGGTGCGAACGTCGAGGACTCCTCGGTCGGTGCGCGGGTCGGCATCGGGGCGCTCGACGGCGGCGCTTTCGGGCTCGAGGTCACCCTGGAGGTGACGTTGCCGCATCTGGACCACGCCACGGCGCAGAGCCTGGCCGACAAAACCCACCAGGTGTGCCCGTACTCGAACGCCACCCGCGGCAATATCGAGGTCACGATCACCGTCTCCGACGACTGATCCCCCCTGCTTGTGAGGTCTCCGGCAACTCGGCCGACTCCCGGTCGCCGAACCGCCGGAGACCTCGTCGCGTCCCGGCGTCCTCCGTACACACCCGCCCCGCCTATAGCCCCCTGGACCGCCCCGACGGCCGGCTGCACCACACCTGGAACCGAACACTTCCACCACCACCGCGGATCGGCACGAATCCCGGCGGGATTACCGGGCGCCGTGGCGGTCCGCCCGGCCCGGGTCCAGGAAGAGGCGTTCGTTCGGCAGCCGCGGCACCCGGTCCGGGCCGCTCTCCGCCACCCGGACCTCGTCTGCTAGGCGATGCCTGCGCAGGTCGCGGACGAAGACCCGCGCCGCGGTGCCCGCCGACCATGAGCGTGAGCCAGCGGTCGGGTTCCCCCGGGTGCGGTGATTCGGGCAGTTCGACGGCGGACGTCGGCACGGTGGACATCATGTGACCGGCGGGCTCACTCGTCCGAGTCGGATCGTTCGCGACCCAGCGTGAGCAGCAGATCCTCGTGCAACTCCATCCATACGTCGTGGTACGAGCCGGACATCGGCCGGGCGAGCGCGGTGGTCTCGCCGGCCGCGAAGGATTCGAGCGCGGCGTCGAACCGCTGTTCGTAGGTCGTCATCCGGGGCACCGCCTCCACCGCGGTGGTCAGCACGGCGAGCACGCTGCGGTGGACATCGCGGAGGTCGGGCAGGACCACCTCGATGCGTCCGTTCGCCTCGGTCTGCCACCGGGTGGTCAGGGTCTTGAAGGCCCGGTTGGGCTCCAGGAACGCCCGGTAGGCGGTGTCGAGCCGCTCGCTGTCGGCGGGGGCGCGGGCGGCGGTGAGCTCGCCGTGCCGGTCCCGGCCCGCCGAGGTCAGCAGGTAGCCCTGCAGCTGCCCGCCGGTGCGGAGCCTGGCGTGCTCGCGCGCCACCGCGTCGTCGAGCACCTCCTGCGCGAGCGCCGGGTCGATACCCATCGCCGTGGCGATCTCCGCCGGCGCGGTCATTCCCTTGATCCGCAGACCGTGCAGGACCGCGTATTCGTCGTCCGGTGTGTAGCTCATGGTGGTCAACCTCCTTCAGGAGCGGGGGGAGAGCAGGATGCGCAGGGCGGCGCCGCTCTGCTGCGCGGCGACCACCTCGTTGATTCGGCTCAGATCAGCCGTGGAATCGATGAGGTGCTCGATGGGCAAGCGGCCGGTGCGCCACAGCCCGACCAGGATCGGCAGATCCCGGTGCATGCTGATGCCGCCGTGGAAGCTGCCGGTGAGGCGCTTGTCGTCGTGGAACAGCTCGTAGGCGTTGATCTCCACGACCTGGTCCGGCCTGCCCGCGCCCACCACGGTCACGGTGCCGCCGCGGCGGACGGCCTTCCAGGCCCCGGTCACCGTGGCGGGTGCGCCGACGGCATCGATCACGATGTCGAGGTCGCGCAGCTCGGCGAGGTGCTCGGGCGCCGCCGACTCGGTCGCGCCGACGGTCTCGGCCAGCGCGCGCCGCTCGGGCAGCGGATCGATGGCGACGACCCGCGCCGCCCCGGCCACCACCGCGCCCATCACGGCGTTGAGCCCGACGGCGCCGCAGCCGATCACGGCCACGTTGTCGCCGGGGCGGACCCGCGCGCTGCGCAGCGCGGCCCCGACGCCGGTGGGGACGGCGCAGCCCATCATGGCCGCGACCGGGAACGGGACGTCGTCGTCGATGCGGACCACGGCGTTGGCGGGGACGACGGTGCGCTCGGCGAAGGTCGAGGTCGCCATGCCCTGGTGGATGGCGGTGCCGTCGACGCTCAGCGGCGAGGGGCGGGCGGCCTTGCCCGCGCGGGCATCCGCTGAGGAGCGGCGATTGGCGCACAGGTAGTCGTCGCCGCGGCGGCACGGCGCGCACCGGCCGCAGGGCGGAACCCAGACCAGCACGACGTGCTCGCCCACCCCGACCGTGGTCACGCCCGCGCCGACCGCGGCGACGACGCCCGCGCCCTCGTGGCCGAGCACCACCGGCGTCGGCTGCCCGAACGCGGTGGTGAGCGAGAGGTCCGAGGCGCAGACCCCGCAGCTGTGCAGGTCGACCGCCACCTCGCCGGGGCCGGGGGCGGCGATCTCGATCTCCTGGACCTCGAAGGGCTTTCCCGGCCCCCACATCACGGCTGCTCTCATCTGAATCGTCTTCTCCGGTCGTCAGGACTGATAGTGGATGGAGGTGAACTGCAGGTAGGCGTGCAGCCCCTCGGCGGCGAACTCAGTGCCGAGACCGCTGTCCCGGTGACCCCCGAAGGGTGCCGCCGCGTTGGAGCCGTAGTGGTTGATGCCGACATTGCCGGTGGCCAGCCGCTCGGCGACCGCGGTGGCGCGCTGCTCGTCGGCGCCGAAGACCGTCGCCGCCAGGCCGTAGGGCGAGTCGTTGGCGATGGCGATCGCCTCGTCGAGCCCGCGGTAGGGGAGCACCGCGAGCACCGGCCCGAAGATCTCCTCCCTTGCGATCCGCATCTCCGGTGTGACGCGCGCGAAGACGGTGGGCTCCACGTAGTAGCCCCGCCGGAACCGGGTGGCGACGCCGCCACCGGTCAGCGCCTCGGCGCCTGCGGCGTGGCCTGCCGCCAGGTAGCCGGCCACCCGGTCCCGCTGCCGGGCCGAGACCACCGGTCCGAAGAAGGTGGCCGGATCGCGGGGATCGCCCAGCGGCGCCGCCGCTACCACTGCGGCCGCGAGTTCGGCCAGCTCGTCGTGGCGCTCCGCGGGCACCAGCAGCCGGGTGCAGGCCTTGCAGGTCTGGCCGGTGTTGCGCATGGTCACCTTGAGCAGATTCGCGGCCAGCACGGCGGTGTCGACGTCGTCGAGCACGATCGCGGGCGACTTGCCGCCGAGTTCCAGCGTCACCGGCCGGAGCCGTTCGCCGCAGCTGCGTGCGATGGCGCGCCCGACCTCGGTGGAGCCGGTGAAGGAGATCTTGTCCACCCCGGGATGCTCGACCAGCGCGCGCCCGGCGACGGTGCCGCCGGTGACGAGATTGACGACTCCGGCGGGGATTCCGGCCGCCGCGACCGCCGCCATCAGCAGCCGGGTCGCCATCGGCGTCTCGGGCGCCGGCTTGATGACCACGGTGCACCCGGCCAGCAGCGCCGGGCCGAGTTTGACGACGATCAGCCCGAGCGGGAAGTTCCAGGGGGTGATCAGCGCCGCCACCCCGACCGGAACGCGGCGCACGACGGTGTGCCCCGGGGCCATGGGGTTCGGCCGGTCGTCGGGGTCGGAGAGCACCGGCGCGAGCTCGGCGGTGAGCCGCAGATGGGCCGCGCTGTGCTCGGGTGCGGCGCCGCTCTCGGCCACCGGGGTGCCGTTCTCGGCGGTGATGATCGCGCTTGATTCCGCTGCGCGGGCGTCGATCTCGTCGGCGAGCCGGCGCAGCAGCGCGGCCCGGTGCCCGGCGCTCGTCTCCGCCCAGCCGGGCAGGGCGGAGCGCGCCGCGCGGACCGCGTCGTCGATGTCGCGCTCGTCGCCGTCGGGAACTCGGGCCCAGATCTCCTCGGTCGCCGGGTTCACCACCTCGGTGCGGCGGCCGCTGTGGGCGGAGACCCAGCGGCCGCCGATGAATACGTCGTCGTGATCGTGCACGGTGCGCCTCCGGAGGCGGTCAGGCCCGCGCCGGCGCCGTGGCGGCGGTGCGCTGGGCGGCGAGATCCAAAGCGGCGGACCAGGTTCCGCGGCGCGCGATCCGCGCCCGGTACTTCATGATGTCGCCGCGGCGGTTGACGGTGAGCGCCCCGGCGAGCCGCTCGCCGTCGCGGTAGAGCGCGACGAGATCATCACGGTCCCAGCCGCCCGCGACCACGGTCGGCTCTCCGACCGGCTGGCCGGCGAACTGGATCCGCTGGCCGTACCAGTCCGACCAGAAGTAGGGAACGTGCCGGTAGGGGGTCGCGGAGCCGGGCGCGAGCAGGTTCTCCATGGCGTGCGCGGCCTGCTCGCCGGCGTTCGTCCAGTGCTCGAGCCGGATGGTGCGGTCGAACAGGGGGTTGGCCCAGCGGGCGACGTCACCGGCCGCCCACACGTCCGGCGCCGCGCGCAGGTGCTGATCGCAGACCACGCCGTCCTCGAGCCGCAGCCCGGAGCCCTCGAGCCAGCCGGTGGCCGGGGTGGCGCCGATGCCGACGACCACCAGGTCTGCGGGGAGCTCCGAGCCGTCGGCCAGCCGGACCGCCTCGACCCGGCGCTCGCCGACGAGCTCGGTGACGGCCACCCCGCACCGAAGCTCGACGCCGTGGCGTTCGTGCATCCGGGCCAGCCCGGCGCCCGCCGCCGCGCCCACCGCCCGGACGAGCGGGGTCGGGGCGGCCTCGACGACGACCGGCGCCAGCCCGCGGCGCACGGCGGCGGAGGCGACCTCCGCCCCGATGAAGCCCGCGCCGATCACCACGACCCGGGGCCCGGCGTCGAGCGCCGCGCGGATCGCGACGGCATCGTCCAGATCCCGCAGCACCCGCACGCCGGCCAGGTGCTCGGTGCCCGGGAGCCGCCTGGCCCGGACTCCGGTGGTCAGAAGCACTGCGTCGTAGCCGATGTCACCGTGGGTGGTCGTCACGGTGTGGGTGCCGGGGTCGAGCCGCAGCGCGCGGACACCGAGCCGCAGGTCGAGGTCGAGCGCCGCGGCCAGCCCGGCCGCCTCCGGGAACTCGTGAGCCGTGGTCGGCGGCCCCGCGGCCAGGTACTCCTTGGACAGCGGCGGCCGATCGTAGGGGAGGTGCCGCTCCTCGCCGAGGAGGGTGAGGCGCCCGGTGTACCCGACCTCGCGGGCGGCCTGCACCGCCCGCATCCCGGCCAGGGAGGCGCCGACGACCACGACGTGTTCCGGTGCGGTCGAGCCGGTCATGCCGGTGACACCTCCCGCCGGCCCGCCCACTGCTCGATGCGGAGCAGGTGCGGCAGCCGTTCCGCCACGGTGCTCGCGCCGCCGGTCGCGCCGGGGGCTACCGCGCCGACCCAGACCCGGCCGCTGCCGCCGTCGATGGTGATCGTGTCGCCGGCCCAGACGGTGCGGCCGTCCTCGGCGCGCACCTCCTGCCCGTCGATGGTCAGCCGCTCGGCGCCGACCACCGCGGGCACGCCCCAGCCCCGCGCGACCACCGCGGCGTGGCTGGCCAGACCGCCGCGGGTGGTGAGGATGCCGACCGCGGCCGACATGCCCGCGACGTCCTCGGGGCTGGTGCTGGTCCGCACCAGCACCACATCGTCGTCGGCGGTGAGGGCGTCTTCCGCGGTGAGCACCACCCGCCCGCTGACCCGGCCCGGCGAGGCGCCGAGCCCGGTGGCCAGCAGCGCGGCATCGTCGTCGGCGGCCCCGGCCGCGGCGTCGATCTCGGCCCTGGCACGGGCCAGGAGTTCCTCGGGCACCCGGTCGAGCACCTCGGCGGGGGAGAGCGCGATCTCCGGGTCGTCGGCCATCTCGACTGCGATCCGCACGGCGGCCACGGCGCCGCGCTTGCCGATCCGGGTCTGCAGCAGCCAGAGCCTGCCGTCCTCGACGGTGAACTCGACATCGCAGATGTCCCGGTAGTGCAGCTCCAGCCTGCGCAGCGTGGCCGTCAGCTCGGCGTAGGCGCCGGGCAGGTGCTCGGCGAGGTGCGCGATGGGCGTGGTGCGGCTGGTGCCCGCCACCACGTCCTCGCCCTGGGCGCACGGTAGGTAGTCGCCGTAGGGCGCGGCCTCGCCGGTGGCCGGGTCGCGGGTGAAGACGACCCCGGTGCCGGAGTTCGGGCCCCGGTTGCCGAAGACCATCGCCTGGACGTTGCATCCGGTGCCGAGGGTTTCGTCGATCGCCTCGCGGGCGCGGTACGCGCGGGCGCGCCGAGACCCCCACGACCGGAAGACCGCCTCGATCGCCTCGCGAAGCTGGTCGAAGGGGTCGGCCGGGACGGGACGCCCGGCTCGGTCGGCGATGGTCGCGCGCAGGGCGCCGACGTGGGCCCGCAACCCGTCGACCGACGCGTCGTCGGGGAGCGCGTCGATGGCGTGCTCCTCGACGCCCATCACCGTGGTCGCGAACATGACCAGGAACCGGCGGTAGCTGTCCCAGGCGAAGCGCTCGTCGCCGGAGCTGCGGGCCAGGCCGAGCACGGTGTCGTCGTTGAGCCCGAGGTTGAGCACCGTGTCGAGCATCCCCGGCATCGAGACCGGGGCGCCGCTGCGCACCGCGACCAGCAGCGGATCGTCCGGGTCGCCGAGCCTGCGGCCGAGCGCCCGCTCCAGGCGGCCGACGTGCGCGCGGAGTTCGTCGTCGAGCGAACCGGGCCAGCCGGTGCTCAGGTACTCGCGGCAGACCGGCACGGCGATGGTGAACCCGGGCGGCACGGCGAGGCCGAGCGCGCCGGTCATCTCGGCCAGCCCCGCCCCCTTGCCGCCGAGCAGATGCCCCAGCTCCCGGGCGGGCAGGCCGTGGTCGTGGTCGAAGGAATAGACGCCAGTCACTTGTCTTCCCGTCCTTTGGTCAGACCCTTTATCTGTTAGCTGGAATGTACGGGACGGCCGAGGTCGCGGGAACGGAAAGAAGTGACTCGGGGCACACTTCCCCCTTTCGGGGGAGTGCCGGTGACGGGCGCCCTACCTCGAACGAGGGAAATGCGGGCGGGTCCGCCGGGCGACCTTGACGCCGCTGTGACGGCGGTTACATGCTTCCGGCAATGGTCCGACAGTTTGCACGACCACGACATCAGGAGATTCCATGACCGCCGCAGACATCGTGTCCGAGAAGCAGATCGGCACCGGCATCAAAGCCTTCACCTCCGAGACCGGCGCCGTCGGCACGATCCGCTTCCTCGATTCGCCGGACGAGGTGCTCGAGTTCGTCGACGGCCCGGACGTGGCGACGACCATCGTCATCTCGCGCGGCGGTACGACCACCTTCATGTCGCCCGCCCTGATGGCGGGCGTCGCCGGGCTGATCACCCTGCAGGGCGCGCCCGAGAGCCACCTCGGCATCCTCTCCAGAGAGTTCGGAATCCCTTGCGTGATGTCGACCGAGTTCACCGAGGGCATCCAGACCGCCCGCGGCGAGACCATCCCGGCCGACGGCACCACGGTCCGGCTCGACACCTCGGGGGAGCGCGGCCAGGTGTTCCTGGTCGCGGGGGAGTGAACGCGCCATGACCACGACGGAAGACACCACACCGGACGCCGAGGCGTTCGACCCCACCCCCTTCCTCCAGGCCTTCCGCGCCGAGGTGCCCCAGGGCGTCGAGGGCGACCGGCGCATGCGCGAGCGGGTCGAGCTGCCTTTCATGGACACCACCGCCGCGGACGTGCGGCTGGAGATCCTGGAGGACGCCCAGATCGACAGCTGGCTCGACTACGCCGCCTGGAACCTCTGGGACTTCATCCTCGGCCGTGCCTCGGAGGGCGAGTCCGGGCTGATCCCGCGCCAGGAGTACGAGACGATCTCCTTCGTCCAGCAGTGGAACACCTACCCGCGGTTCATCCGGGCGCTCACCGCGGAGATCGGCGTCGACGGTGTGCTCGACCTGGCCGGGACCTCCAGCCGCGAGGTCGGCACCAAGATCAACGTCACCCGTAACTGGGCGGCCTCGGTCTGCCCGATCCTGGGCCGGGGAATCGGGATCGAACTCGGCCAGGACACCCCCGACAGCCGCCGCGAGGATCTGGAGACCCTGATCCAGTTCGGCAGGCGGCTGCAGCACGGCACCTGGGGCGCGGGCCCCGGCTTCGTCTCCGGCCGCGGCTACACCGTTCCGGTGCTGGCCCCGGAGGTGCTGCGACCGCTGGTCGACCAGGTGCGGCCGCTCGACGACCCGGCCGAGCTGCAGGCGTTCCGGCAGTTCAACGCCCGCACCGAGCTCTTCGGCTTCATGCTGCACTACGACTGCCGGGCCGGGATGGCCGACACCGGCCCGTACCCGCTGCCGGGCGGCAAGTTCGCGATCGTGCGGGACCACTTCCTGAACGAGACCGCGTACCCGTGGGCCGGGGTGGCCGAGGGGCTGCCGTACTGCGTCACCGAGGTCATGGTGTTCTCCGCGGACAAGGTGTCGGCGACGGTCAACGAGATCCAGACGACCTTCAGCGAGCCGTCGAACTACCTCGAGTACCTGGAGAGCGGCGTCGTCTTCGCCCGCGACACCATGACCACCCCGATGAGCGAGCTGCGCGTGCTCGACGCCGCGGAGATGCGGCGCATCACCGAGCGCTGCCAGCAGGGCACGATGCAGATGTACCGGACCTTGGCGAAGAAGTCGACCGAGGAGAAGATCCGGGACGGCGTGCTGGTGTACACCCGGGAGTTCCTGCTGCCGCACGCCTCCCGGGTGGGGCTGTGGGACAGGTTCGTCGCCGAGGGCTTCGACACCATGCACGCGAATGCCGAGCGCGCCTGGCCCACCCTGACCAGTTCCCGCGCGGCGGAGATCCTGACCCCGGTGCTGTTGTTCGGCAAGGGATTCCCGCACGTGGCAGCGAGTTGACCGGTGAGGAAGCAATGACTGTGGATCAGCGGTCCATCGATCTGATGGACCTCACGCCGTTCATCGACGGTACGGAGAACGCGGTGCTGGCGCGGCTGCGCGAGCACGAGCCGCTGCACTGGAACGAGGAGGCGGCGGGGCCCGGCTTCTGGTCGGTCACCCGGTACGCGGACGTGCTGCGGGTGGTGAACGACCCGGTGACCTTCGTCAACGGCGAGGGCACGCAGATCCTGAGCCGCAAGGTCGAGGGCGGCACCAGCACGGTGCACAACACCGATCCGCCCCGGCACGGCAAGCTCCGCAGGCTCGCGGCTCCGCACCTGCGGGCGGTGCGGATCAGGGAGTGGCAGGAGGTCATCGATCGGTCGGTGACGGCCATTCTCGACGACATCGAGGCCAGGGGCGAGGTCGAGTTCGTGCACTCGGCCTCGGCGCTGCTGCCCATCCAGGCGCTGGGTCAGGTGCTCGGCGTGCCGCTGGCGGACTGCGGGCTGCTGCTCGACTGGACCAACCGCGTCGTCTCCGACGACCCGGAGTACATGCGCGGGCCGGACGAGAAGGAACGCGCCCGGGCCGAGATGTTCGCCTACTTCCGTGAGCTCAGCGAGCAGCGCCGCCGCGAGCCGCGCAACGACATCGTCTCCAAGCTGGTGCACGCGCAGCTCGACGGCGAGCCGCTGCCGTGGGACGACCTGGCCGCCTACTACTTCGTGCTGGTCGGCGCGGGCAACGAGACGACCAGAAATCTGCTCACCGGCACCGTGCTCGCCTTCGACGAATTCCCCGACCAGTGGCGCAGGCTGACCGAGGACCGCACGCTGCTGAAACCGGCGATCGAGGAGATGCTGCGCTACATCACGCCGATCCGCGCCATGCGGCGCACGGCCACCGCCGACATCGACTGGTACGACCGCACGATCAAGGCCGGCGACAAGGTGGTCTGCTGGTTCCAGGCGGCCAACCGCGATCCCGCGGTGTTCGCCGATCCGGACGCGGTGCGGATCGACCGCGAGGACAACGAGCACGTCGGCTTCGGCTGGGGCATCCACGCCTGCATGGGCTCGCACCTGGCGCGCGCGGAGGCGACGGCGTTCCTCACCCAGGTACTCGACCGCGGTCTGCGCATCCGCCCGCTCGGCGAGCCGGATCGGTTGCACACCAACCAGTTCCACGCCTTCAAGCGGCTGCGGGTGCGGGTCGAGAAGGAGACGGCACGATGAAGATCCAGGTCGACTGGGACCTCTGCGAGGGGCACGGGCAGTGCGAGTACGCCGCCCCCGAGGTGTTCACCATCGACGACGACGGCCAGCTCGAGGTGCTCGACGAGACCCCGGGCGAGGACCAGCGCAAAGCGGTCGAGCTCGCCGTCCGGCGCTGCCCGGTCCGCGCGCTTGCCGTCGAGAACTGACCAGCCCGGCCCCCGGCCGCGCGCCGGGGGCCGGCTCGATCCGGAAGGACCCATGAACAACGACGCGCCGGCCACGATCCGCCGCATCCCGATCCAGGGAACCTCGAATCTTCGTGACGCCGGCGGGTATCCGGCGCGCGACGGCCGGACGGTGGCGACCGGACGGCTGTTCCGCTCCGAGGCACTGGTGGTGCGCGGCGACGAGGCACTGCACTCGATCTACGACGAATCCGCCGGTGCGCGGTACCGCGACCTCGGCGTGCGCACCGTCGTCGACCTGCGGGCCGACCTCGAGACCGAACGGGCGCCGTCGGCCTGGGCGCGGGCCTGCGGCGCGGAGCTGGTGCGGCTCCCCGTTGCCGAGGGCGGCGAGGGCGCGGACACGAACTACCTCCGCATGCTGCTCGACGGTGAGCTGGACAGCTTCGACGTGGCGGACATGGCGACATTCTATGCCGACATGCTGCTCCGCCGGGCCGAGCAGCTCGGCGCCGCCTACCGGATACTTGCCGATCCGCACCGCCTGCCGGTCCTGGTGCACTGCGCCGCGGGCAAGGACCGCACCGGCGTCTTCGTTGCGCTGGTGCTCTCCTCGCTCGGCGTGCCCGACGAGCACATCGTGCGCGACTACGCCATGACCGAGGTGCTGCGGCCGAACCGGATCGACGCCTACGCCGGGCGGTTCGCCGCCGCCGGCCGCGACGTCGAGGCCGCGCGGGCGCTGTTCGGGTCGCCGGCCGCCGCGATGGAGGCGACCCTGCGCTACCTGGACGAGCGATTCGGTGGCGCCGCGGGCTACCTGGCCGAGA
This sequence comes from Nocardia sp. NPDC050799, assembly GCF_040654015.1. NCBI lineage: Bacteria > Bacillati > Actinomycetota > Actinomycetes > Mycobacteriales > Nocardiaceae > Nocardia > Nocardia sp. NPDC050799. The sequence goes on along the minus strand of NZ_JBFAHF010000032.1, from coordinate 82,730 downwards.
TGGCCGGAGTGCCCGCCGGCGTCGTCGACGCCGTGCGGGCGAACCTGCTGGTGTCGGTCAGTCCCGGTCGAGGGTGAGTTCGTTGCGCCCGCCGGGCCGCACCCCGTCGGTGCGGTGGTGCGCGATGTACTCCGGTGGCCAGGCGCACTCGAGGTAGGCGACGGCCGGGCGACCGTCGACGGTGGCGTGCATCGACGCTTCGTGCAGCCACAGCCGCGGGCTCACCGGCCACTGCAGGTCGGCACCCCGACGGCAGGTGATCTCGGTGACCCGGCCGCTCTCGTCGGTCACGGTGGCGGTGACGGCGGTGTGCACGAAGCGCTCGTCGAAGGTCATCTCGGCATCCAGCCCGGTGGCGGTGGCGATGATGCCGTCCTTCTGCACGTAGCCGTGCAGCGTCGTCCGGCCGAAGTACTGCAGCTCCATCACATGGATCGCGGTGCCGCCATCGGCCATCACGTTCCACCACTTCCAGTGCGTGGCCCCGCCCCAGTCGCGCATGCCCCAGGAGTGGTCGCGGTGGCCGAAACCGTCGACGCGGTGGTCGGTTCCGTCGATGTGCAGCGTGCCGGTGACCCGCGCGCCCTGCTCGGTCCGGTCCGCCGCCAGCCACTCCGGGCAGCCGTTACGGTTGGCGCGGTAGCCGAACGCGGGGTTCGACCCGGCCCAGTCGAGATCGAGGCGGACGCGCTCGCCGGCGAAGGTGATCCGGGAATCCATCATGTCGTCGGTGAGCGTCATCGTCGCGGGGCCGACCCGCCAGTCGTCGAAGGACAGCGAGTCGGGCACGCCGATGCCGTCGGTGACCTCGAAGACGGTCTCCGCGACGCCGGGGCCGTAGACGATGCCCGCCGCCCCCGCCCTGGCGAGCCCGTCCGGGCCGAGCGCGTGCACCCACGTGTAGAAGATGACGCCGAGGCCGAGCTCGGGCAGGGGCAGCAGGTAGGCGAGCGATTCCCGGACGTCCGGATGGCTCTCTGGATCGTAGAAGATGTGGCGCCGTTCGGCTCCGCGTTCGAGACGGTGGATCACGAGGGGCCTCCAAAGGACTGATCTTTCGAATGGCCTGAAATTATCAGCAGATCCGGGCCCGGGACAGCCGCACGAGTGACCCGGGACACACTTCACCCCTTCGGGGGATGGGCGTTCCGGCGCCGGAGGAGCAGGGTGAAGACCAGGACGCATGGTCTGCGCAATCGAAAGATCATGCCTTTGCGGGAAATTGGAGGCCAGTCATGACCGACGCGATCGACTTCGCCGTCTTCGTCGAGAAATTCCTGGGGGAGGTGCCCCGGGGGATACCCGGTGACGCGGAGATGCGCCGCCGCGATCCGCACCCCTTCGTCGACACCACCGCCGCCGACATCCGGCCCGATCACCTCGACGACGATCAGATCGACAGCTGGTTCTCCTACATGGCGTGGAACCTGTGGGAGCTCATCGCCTCCCGGTCGACCGAGGGCGAATCCGGGCTGATCCCGCGCCAGGAGTACGAGACCCTCTCTTTCGTCCAGCAGTGGGACGTCTACCCGGAGGCGATGCGGACCATCACCGCCGCGGTCGGCGTCGACGGGCTGGTGGAGCTGGGAAAGGTGTCCAAGCGCGAGGTCGGGACGAAGGTCAACCACCTGCGCAACTACGCGTGCGCGCTGATGGCCATTCTCGGGCGCGGGGTCGGGATCAAGCTCGATCTGGTGGACCCGGTGCGCTCGCGCGCCGACGTGCAGACGTGCATTCAGTTCGGCAGGCGGCTGTGGCACGGCACCTGGGGCGACGGGCCGGGGCTCGCCTCCGGGCGCGGCTTCGCCCTGCCGCACCTGGACGCCGACGTGCGCGAGCCGCTGATCGCCGCGGCGGCGCCGCTGACCGACCCGGCCGAGCGGACGCTGTTCCGCCGCTTCAACGCGTCGACCGAGCTGTTCGGCTTCATGGTGCACTACGACAATCGGCTCGGCATGGGCGACACCGGGCCCTACCCGCTGCCCGGCGGCGGGTTCGCGCTGGTGCGCGACCACTTCCTCAACGAACCGTCCTACGGCTGGGCGGCGGAGGTCGGGCAGGGCATGCCGTACGCGGTGACCGAGGTGATGGTCTTCCGCAACCCGGATATCGCGGTCACGATCAACGACATCGGCACCACCTTCACCACGCCGTCGACCTACCTGGACCACCTGGACAGCGTGGTCGTCTTCGCCCGCGACACGATCGACACCCCCATGTCGGAGCTGCGCGTGCTCGGCGCCGACGAGATGCGGGCGATCTCGGCGAAGGCCGAGAAGGGCGTCCTCGATCTGTACCGGCTCTACGCCAGGATGAGCGTGGACGACAAGATCTGGGACGGCATCACCGTCTACTCCCACGACTTCATGCGGCCGCTCGCTCAGCGCGCCGGCGTCTGGGACGAAGTGCGCCAGGGCGGCTTCGACGCTCCGACGGAGCTGACCGAGCGCGCGTGGCCCACCCTGGCCAGTGGCCGCGCCGGGGAGATCCTCGCCCCGGTCTTCCTGCTCGGCGACGGCTTCCCCACGGTCCGCCCGCAGCGGTGACCCCGGCCCGATCGCAGATCGACAGAACGGAGAACGATGTGAACCCGGCAACCGCACTGACCCCCGCCGACGACCGCAGGCACCGCCTCGCGGGGAGTCCGCTCGACCGCGAGAGCTTGATCTTCCTGACGTTCCTGCCCGAGGAGGACCTCGGCGTGATCGCCTACACCTGGGTGAACGGCGCGCACGAGGCAGGCGCGATGGGGCTGGTCTTCGGCCGGGACAACGAGCGCCACGGCCAGTTCCACGTGGAGGGGCAGCCGGTCTCCCCGGACGCCGACTTCGACGACTGGACGGTGGGGCCGATGACGGTCAGGCACGGTGAGCCGCACCGGGACGCGCATGTGACCTTCGAATCCGGCGGCATCGCGCTCGACTACCGCTTCGAGGCGACGACACCGGCCTTCACTTACCACGACAACCGGGGCGGGTGCCCGGCGTGGCTGGCGGACAACCGGCTCGAGCAGAGCGGCCTGGTGCGCGGCACGCTGACGATCGGCGACCGGGTGGTGCCGTTCGACACCACCGGCCACCGCGATCACTCCTGGGGGCGCAGGGACTGGACCGCCATCCACCAGTACCGTTGGGTGAACGTCCAGTCCGGCCCGGACATCGCGATCAACTTCATGCACGGGTCCGCGCTGGACCAGAACCTCGTGCTCGGGTACGTCGACCGGGACGGCGAGCAGTCCCCGGTGGTGTCGGTGAGCGTGGACATCTCCCGGGACCGGGAGCACTTCTCCTACACCGCGGCGCGTTTCGTGCTCGTCGACGAACTCGGCCGCCGGACCGAGATCACCGCGGACGGCCGCTCGGCGCTGGCGGTGTGGCCGGCCGGCGGACTGGAATCGCACGATGCGGGCGGGCCGTGCACAGTCGCGGGGCGGCCCGGGCTCATCCACATCGAGGAGGGCTGGCACCCGGAGTTCGTGAACCGCAGGCGCGCCATGATGGCCGAGAGTTTCGGCACCGCGGAGGAGCGCGCGGTGCTGGCCGTCAACCGCGACGTGGGCTCGGTGGGGGCGACGGTCTGAAACTTCCGGTCCGGTGGGCCCGCGCCCGCCGGACCGGGCTCAGGACTCGATCGCCTGTGCGCCCGCAGCGCGGTGGTAGAGCGCGGCGGCCTGCGCCCGGTTGGCGACCCCGAGCTTGCGCATCAGCTTCTTCACGTGGGTCTTCACCGTCTCCTCGCTGAGGAACAGCCGCGCGGCGATCCCGGCATTGGGCAGCCCGTCGCTCAGCAGTTCCAGCACCTCGCGTTCCCTGGCGGTCAGTGCGTCGGCCCACTCGCTCACCGGGCCGCCGGGGGTGTCGCGGCGGGTGGCCAGCAGGCGGTCGAGCACGACACCGAGGCTGTCGCAGAAGTAGCTCAGCAGATCGCGGTCGAATTCGTCGTTCGCGCCGGTGCTGACGCTGCGGTCGAGATGCACGAACGCGGCGACGTGGTTGCGCGCGACGACGGGGGCCGCGACGTAGGTCGTGGAGCGGGAGACGGGGGTGATCGTCGGATGCACCCGGGGGTTGCGGTCGGCGTCGAGCACCAGGATCGCCCGGCGCCTGCGCACCACGTCGACCTCGAGCAGGTCGCGCACGTGGCGGTAGGGCCCGGCGCCGGCGGCGAGGATCGCCCGCGCCTCCTGCGGGCCGCTCAGGGTGTGCATGGCGCGCGGCACCCAGCGCTCCCGGTCGACCCAGGAGAACATGGCCCGCTCGTAGCCGAGCGAGGTGACCTGGATCGGCACCGCCTCGACCAGATCGTCCACCGTCGTCGCGGTGCGCATACCGGCCAGCGCCTTCGCCAGCAGGTCGAGCATCGAGCGCTGCCGCCCGAGTTCGTAGGCCAGCAGCTCCGCGCGGGCCGCCCTGAGCTCGAGCACGGCCCCCGGGGCCTGCTCCGGCGCTTTCGCCAGCACTCGTTCGAGAGCGTCGAGCGCGGCGAGCGCCGTGCCGGTGTCGCGGATTCCGTGGGTCGCGCTGCGGACCGGAACGCCGAACCGCGCGGCGGCATCGGCGATCGTGCGCACCGCGTCGTGCACCGCCGAGTCCATGTCGTTGCCCTCCTCGGGGAAGCCGGATGGGACGGGATGTCATCCAGAGCAGCCGGTCGATTGTGACATCGGTTACATTCTACGTCAATGGTTCGACCTTTTTCGGACTCGGAGAGGTCGGCTCCTGCCCCGCTGCTCGTATTGACCAGTCCTGTTCATTGGTCGTACCATTTATGCAACCGCAAACAGGAGGCGAGGCGACGTGGCCGGAGTGTGGTTCGACGAACTGAGCGTCGGGCAGAAATTCGAGCATCCGATCAGGCGCACGGTCACCGAGACCGACAATGTGCTGTTCACCGCCATGACGCACAACCCGGCGCTGCTCCACCTGGACGAGGAGTACATGAAGGGCACCGAATTCGGGCAGCGGGTGGTCAACAGCGCGTTCACTCTCGGGCTCATGGTCGGCATCTCGGTGGGCGACACCACCCTCGGGACGGCGGTGGCGAATCTCGGCTGGGACGAGGTGCGCTTCCCCAAACCGCTCTTCCACGGCGACACCATCCACGTCGAGACCGAGGTGCTGGAGCTGCGCGAGTCCAAGTCGCGCCCCGAGCAGGGCGTGGTGGTGTTCGCGCACCGCGCCTTCAACCAGCACGGTGACCTGGTCGCCTCCTGCAAGCGCGCGGGGCTGCAGCGGAAGAAGCCGCGGTGACCGCGGTACTGCGCTCGCTGCTGTTCGTGCCGGGGGACAGCGAGAAGAAGCTGGGCAAGGTCGCCGCCTCGCCCGCGGACGCGGTCATCCTCGACCTCGAGGACGCCGTGGGGGAGGCCCGCAAGCCGGTGGCGCGCGAGCTGGTGGCGGAGTTCGTCGCCGCGCACCGGGCCGCGAGCGGGCCGCAGCTGTGGGTGCGGATCAACCCGCTCGGCACCGAACACGCCCTGACGGACCTGGCCGCCGTTGTCGCCTCGGGGCCGGCCGGGATCGTGCTCCCGAAGATCGACGGCCCCGCCGATGTGCTGCGCGTGCACCACTACCTCGAGGTGCTCGAGGCCGCGCACGGTCTCGAACCGGGCGGCGTGCGGTTGCTGCCGGTGGCCACCGAGACCCCGCTCGCCCCCTTCCGGCTCGGTGACTTCGCGGGCGCGGACATCGCCCGGCTCTACGGGCTGACCTGGGGCGCGGAGGATCTCAGCGCCGCGCTGGGGGCATCGGGCAATACCGGCCCGGACGGCGGCTGGGCGATGACGTATCAGCTGGTCCGCTCGCTGACCCTGCTCGGCGCGCGCGCCGCGGGGGTCGAGGCGGTGGAGACGCTGTACGTCGACATCCGGGACGACGCGGGGTTGGCCGAATCCTCGCGCCGCGCCCGCGCGGAAGGGTTCAGCGGCCGGATCGCAGTCCATCCGGGGCAGGTCGAGACGATCAATGCCGCCTTCACCCCCTCGGCCGACGAGGTCGAGTTCGCCGAGCGGGTGGTCGCGGCGTTCGCCCACGACGCCGGAACCGTCGCCCTCGACGGCCGGATGCTCGACCTGCCGCACCTGCGGCAGGCGCAGCGGGTGCTCGCCCTTGCCGGGCGCTGACGGGCCGGGCTACTCCTCGGAGAGTCGAAGGGGCTCGGTGAGCATCGGCGAGGATCGCAGCCACTCCGGCAGCAGCTTCTCGAAGGTCAGGGACAGGGCGCCGGCGGAGCAATCCGGCTGGTGCAGCCACTCGACCAGCAGTGCCATCAACCCGCCGACCAGGAATTTCGAAGTCTTCGATACATCGATGGGAATGGTGGCTTCGGCGGAGGCCAGCGCGCCGGCGAAGTGCTCGACGAGGATCGCGTGCAGTTCCGAGTAGGCGGGGTGCCGATCTCCGGTGACCGTGAGCAGGGCTGCACACAGAGCGCGGTGTGCGGCCAGATGCTCGAAGAGTTCGACCAGGCTCGCGGTGGACGGCTCGCTCGCCGCGGGTCGGAATTCGTCCCGCGGGCCGTGGAAATCGTTCAGGATCTCGCGCATGGCGGCGACGCCGACCTCCTCGATGGAGGTGAAGTGCGAATAGAACGAACTGCGGCTGACTCCCGCGGCGCGCACCAGGCTCGCGACAGTGCAGTTGGCCCGACCGGCCGCCAATTCGGCCTCGAAGGTCGCCAGCAGCAGACCGCGCGTGCGGCGTGCGCGCGGGTCGTCCGCATTGCCGCCGCGCATGAACACGGCCGGGGGGACTCCGGTGAGGGCCATGAGCGTGATAGTAGAGCGCGACGCCGTCCGTCCGCGCAACTAATGGACACCTGTCCGTTAAGTTGCTACGGTGTGGCTGTGACCGGCCGCACGCACTGCTCGGATTGCGGTAGGGGTCACACTCGTTCCCCGCTCGACCGTCCCCCGTGGACCGTGACGTCGAAGGATTCCCATGCCGATCGCTTACGACCCCGAGATCGCCGCAGTGCTCGTCGCCGCCGCGCAGAGCCCTCAGCCGATTCCGCCGACGCCGCGGGGGGACGCGGAGGCACTCCGTGCGGTCACTACGGCCACGATGACAGGCATCTACGGAGCCATCGCCCACAGTGACTCGGTCACGAGCCGGGACGTCGAGCTCGAGGCCGATGACGGTGCGACGGTCGCGGCGCGCCGGTACACCCCCGCCGAACCCGGATCGGGCTCGGCGGTCGTGTACGCCCACGGCGGCGGCATGATCTGTGGATCGGTGGAGATCTACGACTCGATGGTCCGCTACTACGTGGAGCACACCGGAGTTCCGTTCCTGTCCGTGGACTACCGGCTGGCACCCGAACATACCGGCGAGCGTCTCGCGCGAGACGTCTTCGCCGGGCTGCGATGGCTGCACAGCCATACGGGCGACCTCGGTCTCGACCCGAACCGGATCGCCCTGATGGGTGACAGCGGAGGCGGCGGTGTGGCGGCAGGCGCGGCGATTCTCGCCCGGGACCACGCGGTGGCGGTGAGTCGTCAGATTCTGATCTACCCGATGCTCGATGATCGCAACGTCGAGTCCGATCCGCGGCTCGCGGACACCGCCACCTGGACCTACGACAACAACTACACCGGATGGCACGCCCTGCTCGGAGAACGATGCGGCGCGGATACGGTCTCACCGGTCGCTGCGCCGGCGCGGCTGACCGATCCGGCGGGCCTGGCTCCCGCCTATCTCGAGGTGGGTGATCTCGACATCTTCCGGGATGAGACCATCGCCTACGGCTCCGCCCTCCTGCGTGCGGGTGTCTCCTGTGAACTGCACGTCGTGCCCGGTGCTCCGCACGCTTACGAATGGCTCGCTCCCGACGCGACCGTCTCCGAGCGAGCGATGCGAACGCGACTGGAGTCGATCTCGGCCGGATAGCCCGCACGTCCCGACCGTTCGCGACGAGCGGGACGACACTCGGCCCCGCGATCGAACGGATCGCGGGGCCGATTGTCGTGCCGGTGATTCAGCTCGCGGTGTCGAACACGAGCACCGGCTTGACCACCTCGCCGGCGTGCTGGGCGGCGACGGCGTCGTTGATCCGCTCGAACTCGAAGGTCGTCACCAGCTTCTCCAGCGGCAGCTTGCCCTCGCGGTAGAGCCCGACCAGCTCCGGGATGAACTCGTCCGGCACGCTGTCGCCCTCGATGATGCCGGTGACGGTCAGCCCGAGGGTCAGCGTGGCGATGATGTTGAGCCGCACCGCGGCGGCGGGGTCGCCGGGGACGCCGATCAGCCCCACGCTGCCGCGCACCCGCACCGCGCCGATCAGCGCCTCGACCACGGCCGGGATGCCGGTGGTGTCCAGGACGTGGTCGACGCCCTCTGGCACGATCGCGCGGACTTGCTCGGTGAGGTCACCGGCGGCGGGGTCGACCACATGGGAAGCGCCGAGTTCGAGGGCCAGCTCGCGGCGGGCGGGGGTGGGCTCCACCACGACGATGGTGCCGCAGCCCGCGATCACCGCGCCGATCGCCGCCGACAGCCCCACCGACCCGCCACCGGCGATGACGATCGCGGAGCCCTTCTCGGCCCGCAGCGAGCGGGTCACCGCGCCGACGCCGGTCTGCACCCCGCAGCCGAGCGGCGCGAGCAGCGCGAAGGGGATGTCGTCGTCGATCCGGACCACATTGCGTTCGTTGGCGAGCGCGACCCGGGCGAAGGAGGACTGCCCGAAGAACATGCCGCCGATCGGACTGCCGTCCCGGCTGAGCGGCTTGCTGCCGTCGCGGCGGGTGCCGCCGTAGTTGAACTCGGTGAAGTTCTCCCAGTAGGACTGCCGCCCGGTGGTGCAGGTCGCGCACTCGCCGCAGCTGTTGAAGGTGATGCCGACCTTGTCGCCCGCCGCCACCTTCGTCACTCCGGCGCCGACGGCGAGCACGGTGCCCGCGCCCTCGTGCCCGGCCACCCCGGGGAATTCCAGCGGCAGCACACCGTCGCGGGCCGCGAGATCGGTGTGGCAGATGCCGACCGCTTCGATCCGGACGAGCACCTCGCCGGGGTGCGGATCGTCGACGTCGATCTCGGCGAGGGTGAAATCGCTGCCCGCTTCGGTGAGCAGCGCGGCCTGTGCTTGCATGGTTTCTCCGTAAGTTGTTAGGCGGCCCAGGAGGGCCGGATGTGGCTGATGGTTTCTTGCCTCGAGTGGCTCCGCAGGAGTGGCCGTCCGACCCTCCGGGGCGCCCTGGCTGCTGATTGAGATATGCGCGCGAGACGTGCACCCGCAAGCCGAGGTCATCGAGTCGATGCCTGGGATCGGTCCGATTCTGGGGGCGGATTTGGTTGTCGCCGCGGGTGATCTGGCGTCTTACGCTGATGCCGGGCACCTGGCGTCGGCGGCGGGGTTGGTGCCGGTCCCGCGTGATTCGGGTCGACGGACCGGGAACCTGCATCGCCCGAAACGGTATAGCCGGCGGTTGCGTCGGGTGTTCTATCTGTCGGCGCAGACCAGCATCATCCGTGATGGGCCGAACCGGGACTTCTACCTGAAGAAGCGGAGTGAGGGATGCAAACACGTGCAAGCGGTGATCGCGTTGGCTCGGCGGCGGGTCGGGGTGTTGTGGGCGTTGCTGCGCGACGATCGGGTATTCACCCCCGTCCCGCCGGTCGCGCTCGCGGCTTGACAACTTCATTGAGACTCCTGGGGGTCTTCGGGTGGATCTAGACGCCGGCGGCGGTGGCCGCGACATCGCGCAGCGAGACCGCCGGATCGGCGAGCCGGACCGGGTCGACGGGGGTGCGGTCGCCGACGAACTTCTTTCCCGCGACGAAATCGCCAGGAGCATTGGCGGTTTCGACCGCTGCCACGGTGTTGCCGTCGGTGAGGTGGAACAGGGCGTAGGAGCCGGGCTTGCGGCCCTCGCGGGCGACGACCCGGTGGCCGGGCCCGACCAGCCCGGCGATCTTGAGCTTCAGATCGAACTGGTCGGACCAGAACCAGGGCACCTCGGGCGCCGGGTGCGTGGCGCCGAGCAGTGCCGCGGTGACCTGCCTGGCCTGCTCGGTGACGTTCGGGATCGATTCCAGTCGCACCAGGCCGTCCGTGCCGGGGAGCGGGCGTCGGGCCACGTCCCCGATCGCGAACACCGCGGGGTCGCTGGTGCGGCCCTGCTCGTCCACCAGAACCCCGCCGTCGCAGGCCAATCCGGAACGGTGCGCCAGCCCGTCGTCGGGAGCGGCACCGATGCCGACGAGCACGGTGTCGGCGGCGACGAAGGTGCCGTCGGCCAGCTCGATGCCGCGAGCTCGGCCGTCGCCGGTGCGGATCGCGCGAACCTGTGCGCCGGCGCGGATCTCGGTGCCCTGCAACCGGTGCGCGGCGGTGAGCCGCCGGGACAGCTCGGCGCTCGCCACCCGGGCCAGCACCCGTTGCTCGCGTTCGACGACGGTGACCGCGATACCGCAGGACCGGGCGACCGCGGCCACCTCCATCCCGACGTAACCGCCGCCGACGATGGCCAGCCGATCGCCGCGGTCGAGCGCGGCGCCCAGCGCGCGGGCATCGTCGAGGGTGCGCAGGGTGAGCACCCCGGCTGCGTCGGCGCCGGGCACCGGCAGCGGGCGCGGGGTGGAGCCGGTGGCCAGCACCAGGGCGCGGTAGCCGAGTTCGGTGCCGTCGGCGAGCCGCAGCCGCATCGCTGCCCGGTCGATCGCTGTCACCGCGGTCCCGAGCCGGAGCCGGATGTCGTTGTCGGCGTAGAACTCCGCCGGGCGCAGCAGCTGGTGCGCGCCGGGCCCGGAGAACTTCTTCGACAGCGGCGGACGGTGGTAGGGAAGGTGTACTTCGCTGCCGACCAGGACGATGCCGCCGGTGTGCCCGGACTGGCGCAGCAGCGCCGCCAGCGTCGCCCCGCCGTGCCCGGCGCCGACGATGACGATCGGGTCGCCGGTGCCGGTCATCGTCCGGTGAACTCCAGCTCGACCGGCATGTTCTTCAGCCCGCCGACGAAGTTGGTCTGGATGAACTTCGTCTCCCCGGCCAGGTGCACCGCCTTCAGCCGCGGCAGCAAAGTCTCGAACATGATCTTCAGCTCGAGCTTGGCCAGGTGCTGGCCGATGCACATGTGCGGGCCGTAGCCGAAAGCGATGTGCTTGTTCGGGCGGCGGTCGATGTCGAACTCGTCCGGACGGTCGAAGACGTCGGTGTCGCGGTTGCCGGACTGGTAGAGCAGCATGAACCGGTCGCCGGGCGCGATCTCGCGGCCGCGCAGCTCGTAGGGGCGCAGCGCGGTGCGCATGAAGTGCTTGACCGGGGAGGCCCAGCGCAGCGCTTCGTTGACCAGGTTCGGCACCAGCGACAGGTCGCCCTGTAGCCGCTCGAGCAGCCCTGGGTTCTGGGCGAGGGCGTGCACGGCGCCCGCCATGGTCGAGGAGGTGGTGTCGTGTCCGGCGGTGGCGATGGCGATGAAATAGCCGTAGGCCACTTCCTTGGCGAAGTACTCGCCCTGCTCGGTCCTGGCGTTCGCGATGATGGAGGCGAGGTCGCCGGTCGGGTTCGCGCGGCGGTCCATGAGCAGATTGTCGAAGTAGGCGTAGAAGTCCTGGATCGTCGCCACCCACTGCTTGGCGGCGGCGTCGGGGGTGAGCGGCTCGACGTCGGCGCGGGCGGCATCCGGATCGGCGGTGCCGAAGAACTCCTGGGTCAGGGTCATCATCCGGGGTTCGTCGGATTCCGGCACGCCGAACAGGCTCATGATGACGTGCAGCGGGTACTGCAGCGCGAAATCCTTGACGAAGTCGATCTTCCCGTCGGTGGCGAGCAGCCGGTCCACCGACTCCTGCGCCAGGGTGCGGATCGTGTCCTCCCAGCGCTTGAGGTTGTTCGGCCGGAACCAGTCGGCGGCGATGTCCTTGACGACCGTGTGCTCGGGCGGATCGAGGTAGGTCAGCGTCTCCAGAATGCGCAGGCTGCCGTTGTTGATCGATTTGGTGAAGGCGTCGCCGGCCTGGTTGGCGAGAATCGGGTTGAAGCGGCCCTTGTCCTCCCCGCCCGCGCTGGTGAAGATGTCGGGCTGCCGCTCGATCTCCATGATGTCGGCGTGCTTGCTCACCAGGTAGATCGGGTCGTACCCGTCCACCTCCGCCAGGCCGAGCGGATTGTGCTCACGCAGCCACCGGTATGCCTCGAACAGCCGCGCGTCGTCGCGATGTCCTTCGGGCAGGACGATCTGCTGGGCCACATCATCGGGGATTCGCAGGTCGCTGGGGGAATGCGTCGTCGACGTCATGGAGTGTCCTATCGCTCAGGGCTGGAACTCTCCCAGTCTGTGCCGTGGGTCACGTGACTCTCATCACCCCGAGGAGGTAATCACGGACTCCGGAGAGGGAATTGTGATCCAGCTCCCTCCGGCGGCTCGCCGAATAGGTCCCCGTGGTGATGATCCGGGCGCCCTCCCGGATTCACGATGAATGCCGAGGCGATGTCGCCTCGACGAATCGGACGAGGAGAAGCAATGGCGCGAGTCGTTTACCATCTGCCCGACGGCACCGTGCAGACCGTCGATGTTCCCGCGGGCCAGAGTGTGATGGACGGTTCGGTCCGGAACAATCTTCCGGGCATCGTCGCCGAGTGTGGCGGCAGCTGCTCCTGCGCGACCTGCCACGTCTACCTGCCCGGCTCCTCGGCCGAGCTGTTCGATCCGCCGACCGACGAGGAATCCGAACTCGTGGAATTCCTCGAGGGCGCGCAGCCGAATTCCCGGTTGTCGTGTCAGCTGATCATCGGCGCGCAGGCCGAGGTGCACGTCGAGGTGGTCGATTCCTCGCTTTAGGGGTCGGGTCAGCCGGACCGGGCGATGAGTTCGGCCCGGTTGGCCGCACCCATTTTGCGGAGGATGTGTTTGACGTGTGTTTTCACCGTCTCGATCGAGAGGGTGTGTATATCGGCGATCACCGCATTGGACGCGCCCTGCAGAATGTTCTCCAGAATGTCGCGCTCGCGCTCGGTGAGTCCCGACGCCGCGACGGCGAATTCGGCGGCGGCATCGGTTGCCGGGAAGGCCGGGGTGGATTCCAGAGTGCGGATCTCCGTGCTCAGCGTGCGCAGCCGGGTCTGCTGCACCCGCAGCTGTTCGGCGCTGTGGAGCCGGCCCGCGGTGGCGACGGCGAGCTCGACGAGCAACTGCACGGCCTCGCGCTCCGGCTCGGCGAGGCGGCCGTCGACGAGCAGCACCGTGCCGGAGTGGCCGACCTCGAAAGCGGTGACGGCGCGGCCGTCGGCCGTGGCTGCGGGGGAGGTGGCGTCGGTGGCGCTCAGCCGTGCGGTCGGCGCGTCCCGGTCGAAGCGCACGAGTTCGCGCGCGGTGCCGCCGTCGACGGTGGCGAGCAGCGCCGACGCGGACCCGGCGACCCCGGCGGCGGCCGCGCACAGCGCACCGGCCAGAGTGGCGCGGTCGGTGGCCTCCGTGACAGCGGCAAGGGCCTCGTCCAGCCGGGCGTGCCCGGCGTTCACGGCAGGGTGGCCGCGCCCGCGCCGCCCTGCCGGAAGCGGGCGGCGGCCTGGGCCCGCGAGTCCACGTCGAGCTTGCGGAAGATCCGGCGCACGTGTGCCTTGACCGTGCCGTCGGAGATGAACAGCCGCGCTGCGATCTCCCGATTGCTCGCGCCCGCGGCCAGCAGCCGCAGCACCTCGTCCTCGCGTTCGCTCAGCACCGGGGGCGCGGCCGCGAGGGCGGGCGGCGGGGCCGCGGCCGGATCCGGGCCGAAGAGCGGCGTGGCCGCGCCCACCTCGGCGCCCACGACCCGCTGCACCATGGCGTGCAGCGCGCTGCGCTGCCGGGCCAGCTGGTCGCCGTTCTCCCGCGTGGCCGCGACCAGGCCGGTGATGCGGGCTGCCATCAGCAGCAGCCGCATGTCCTGCTCACTGACGGTGTCGCGGTTGCGGTCCACATGCAGGATCGCCACGGTGCGGCCGTTGGCGACGATCGGGGCGGCGGCGTACGCGGCCGGGTCGGACAGATCGATGAGCGGCCGGTAGGCCTCCCGATGGTAGGCGCGCCTGCCCAGCAGGTACGGACGCCGCAGCCGCACGAGATCGGCTTCGCGCGGCGCCCGCAGCAGCGGCACCGCGGTGCCGTCCACGGCGCGCCGGAGCTCCCCGAAAGTGTCCTCGAGTTCCGAGGACACGTGGACGTACTCGGGGGCCCACGACGCGCCGCCGACCCGGGAGAACATGGACTTGGCGAAGCCGAGTGATTCGCACGCCTCCCGCGCCACGGCCGCACCGAAGGCGTCGTCACCGGCGACCTGCAGCCGGTCGAGGAATCGCCGCAGCCCGCGGACGGGGAAGTCCGGGGCCGTCCGTTCGATCACCGCCATCGCTCCGACCCTCGACTTACGTGATGTGTAACACAAAGCTACCAGCTGGTCCTGTTGTCGTGGATCAGCTCGCTGGCGGCAGGTAAACGGTGCGGGTGTGCTGAAAGGCATGCAGCCCCTCCGGCCCGAGCTCGCGGCCCATGCCGCTGCTCTTGATCCCGCCGAACGGCGCGACCGGGTCGTTCGTGTAGTGGTTGACCCCGATGGTGCCGGACTGCACCCGGGCGGCCACCCCGGCCGCGCGCTCGACATCGGCCGACCACACCGACCCGCCCAGGCCGTACTCGCTGTCGTTGGCGATGGCCAGCGCCTCGTCCTCGTCGGCGAACGGGAGCACGCTGAGCACCGGGCCGAAGATCTCCTCGCGGGCGACGGTGGCGGTGTTGTCCAGGTCGGCGAAGACCGTCGGCTCGACGAAGTAGCCGGTGTCCAGCCCCTCGGGGCGGCGGCCGCCGGTGGTCAGCCGCGCGCCCTCGGCGCGGCCGGTGGCGATGTAGCCCTCCACGCGCTCGCGCTGCCTGGCCGAGACCAGCGGCCCGATCCTGGTCGCGGGGTCGAGCGGATCGCCGATGGTCAGGGAGCGTGCCAGCTCGGTGAGCGCGTCGACCACCTCGTCGTAGCGCGACCGCGGGGCGAGCACGCGGGTGTTCAGCCAGCAGATCTGGCCGTTGTTGAGGAAGGTGACCCCGAACAGCGACTCCAGCGAGGCATTCAGATCGACATCGTCGAGCAGGATGGCCGCGGACTTGCCGCCGAGCTCCAGCGTCACCGGGCGCAGCAGTCGGCCGCACACCTCCGCGATCGTGCGGCCCGCCGCGGTCGAGCCGGTGAACGACACCTTGTCCACGCCGGGGTGCTGCACCAGGTAGGCGCCGATATCGCGGCCGCCGGGCACCACGTTGAGCACACCGGGGGGAAGGCCGGCGGCCGCGGCGGCCTCGGCCATGAGGAAGGCGTCGAGCACGGTCTCCTCGGCCGGTTTGAGCACGACGGTGCACCCGGCGGCCAGCGCGGGGGCCAGCTTCAGGAACGAGATGGCCTGCGGCACGTTCCACGGCACCACCGCGCCGACCACGCCCACCGGGTGCCTGGTGACGCGGGCGGTGCCGCCCAGCATCCCCGCGCGCTCGTCCACCTCGGGGGCATCCACCATGAGCTGGGCGAAGTACCGCAGCAGTACCGCGGGGAACCCGCCTTCGAACTGCTCGGCCAGCCAGATCGGCATGCCGTTCTGCTGCGAGACCCGGCGCGCGGTCTCGCCCGCGCGGGACTCGAGCTCGATCGCGAAGCGCTCGAGCACCGCCTCGCGCTCCTTGGGGTGCCAGGTGGACCAGCCCTGCGGGTCGTCGAAGGCGCGCCGGGCGGCGGCGACGGCGCGGTCGATGTCCGCGGTCGCGGCGGCGGGCACGCTGCCGATGACCTGCTCGGTGGTCGGCGAGTGCACGGTGAGGGTGCCGCTGGTGGCCGGGCTCTGCCAGCCCCCATCGATGTAGAACTCGCGGTAGTCGATGGACGTCATCTCGCTCCTCGCTGTGTGAACGGCGTCACTCCAGTGTGGCTATCGCTCGCCGAGTGTCAATGGTTTGTTTGGTACGACCAAAAATATCACTCCGTCGAACCGCGGCATCCCCCATTCGGGTGACTTCCGGACGAATGCCCCGCTCGGGCGGGGTGCCCGGGCGTTCACTGGACTCGGGAGTTGTTGCGCTATTCGGTCCAACCATTCTAATGTTTAGACAGAGCGCGCGACGGAGCAACGGAGGACGGCACCATGACCAGCGAGCGAAACCTCGGCCGCTACACCCCGGCTCAGATCGATGAGTTCTACGCGAGCGGCCAGTGGACCGACGAGAACTTCACCGACCTGCTGCGCTCGCGTGCCGCCGCGAACCCGGACAAGGTCTTCGTCACCGACGGCACCTACGCCCTGACCTTCGCCGAGCTCTACGAGTCCGCGCAGCGGCTGGCGCTCGGGCTGCACCGGCGCGGGCTGCGCCCCGGGGATCGGGTTGCCGTGCAGTTGCCGAACTGGGCCGCCTTCGTGCTGGTCGCCGCGGCGCTCTCCCGGCTCGGCGCGGTCACCGTGCCGATCATGCCGATCTACCGCAGGGACGAGGTGTCGCACGTGGTGGCCGACGCGGCGGTGCGGATGGCCGTCGCACCGGTCGAGTTCAAGGGCTTCGACTATGCGGCCATGTACGAGGAGATCCGCCGCGACGCCCCCACCCTGGAGACGGTCGTGGCGGTGCGCGCGCCCGCGGAGGCGCGGGAACCACTGGCACAGCGCGGGATCGACGTCCTCGAGGAGCTGATCGTCGCCGACGTCACCCCGGAGCAGGTCGACGCCGAGCTCGGCTTCCGGGTGCATCCGGACGACCCGTTCGTCATCGTCTACACCTCGGGCACCACCTCGCGGCCCAAGGGCTGCGTGCACACCTTCAACACCTACGCCTCCGGCGCGCGGGCGCTGACCGTGGCGTTCGGCCACACCGAGAACGACGTGCAGTTCGGCCCCTCCCCGATCACGCACACCACCGGCCTGGTCACCAGCGTGCTGATTCCGCTGCTGGCCGGTGCCGCCACCCACATCATGGCGGAGTGGCAGCCCGCGCAGGCGCTGGTCGAGATCCAGCGCTACGGCTGCACCGCCGCGGTGACCGCGACGACCTTCCTGCAGACGCTGCTCGCCGCCGCCGAGGAGCAGCCCGGTGCGGACCTGTCCTCGCTGCGGGTCTGGACCTGCGCGGGCTCGCCGATCCCGGCGTCCGTGGTCGAGCATGCCAAGGCCGCGCTGCCCACCACCAGCGTGCTCTCGCTCTACGGGCGCAGCGAGAACCTCTCCACCACCACCTGCACGCTCGCCGACGACCCGCGCCGCGCGATCACCTCCGACGGCGCCGCGCTGCCCGGCGCCGAGGTGCGGGTGGTCGGCGACGACGGCGCCGAGCTGCCCCGCGGGGCGGAGGGCGACATCGCCTACCGCGGTCCCTCGCACATGATCGAGTACCTGAACCGCCCCGCCGACACCGACGAGCTGTTCACCCCGGACGGGTTCTCCCGCTCCGGTGATCTCGGGGTGATGGACGCCGACGGGTTCGTGCGGGTCACCGGCCGCACCAAGGACATCGTCATCCGCGGTGGCATGAACATCAGCGTGCGCGAGGTCGAGGACAAACTCGCCGACCACCCGGACCTGGTGGCGCTGGCCGTGGTCGGCATGCCCGACGAGCGGCTCGGCGAGAAGGTCTGCTGCTACGTCGTGGCCAAGCCCGGCCACGCCGCCCCCACGGTGGAAGAACTGCGCGGCTATCTCGTCGATCGCGGGGTGGCGATCCAGAAAACCCCGGAACGGGTGGTCGCCGTGCGCGAGCTGCCGATGACCGCGACCGGCAAGATCCAGAAGCACATCCTGCGCAAGCGCATCGCCGAGGAGCTGGACGCACCCGCCGCGGCGGGCGCGCGCTGAGCGGCATGCCGACCTCGACCCCGCAACTCGTCCTCGGCGGCGCGGAGGC
Organism: Nocardia sp. NPDC050799; assembly: GCF_040654015.1. NCBI lineage: Bacteria > Bacillati > Actinomycetota > Actinomycetes > Mycobacteriales > Nocardiaceae > Nocardia > Nocardia sp. NPDC050799. The sequence goes on along the minus strand of NZ_JBFAHF010000032.1, from coordinate 64,891 downwards.
GCTGGTGCGCGTCGGCCCCGTCACTGTGACGCCGACGGGCGCGCAGCTCACCGTGGAGTCCGGTCCTTGGCTGCGCGATCCGGTCACCGGATGCAGCCGGGGCGCGCTCGGGGTGCCGCTCGACGACGTCACCGGCTTCCTGGTCGCCGCGGCGGCGCCGCCGGGCCGGTGGCCGGTGAGCCTCGGCATCCGGCTCGATCTGCTCGCGGACCCGCCGCTGGACGGCTCGCCCCTGACGGTGCGCGGGGAGCTGGCCGGACTCGACGAGCGCGGCGGCACCACCCGCGGCACCGTCACCGACGCCCGCGGCGGCCTGCTCGCACTGGTGGTGCAGCGCTCGCACTTGGTGACGGTGGACGAGGCGCCGTCCGGCGCAACCCCGGCCCCGCCGCCGCCCGACGCGGGGATTCCGCTGCGGGAGGCGCTCGGCTTCCGCGCCGCCGAACCCGGCGTGCTGGAGCTGCCGCCCTCGGTGTTCACTGCCAACGGCATGGGCAATGTACACGGCGGGATCCTGATCTGCGGCACCGAGTTCGCCGCCGCGAGCGCGCTCGACGCCGCTGGCGAGCTGCGCACCACCAGCATCGACATCACCTATGTCCGGCCCGCGGACGCGCACGGCGCCACCACCTTCCGCAGCCGGGTGCTGCACCGGGGGCGGTCCCTCGCGGTCGTCCAGGTCACGGCGCTGAACTCCGCGAACAAGCCGTGCGCCATCGCGACGGCGTTGCTGCAGGACCGGATGCGATGAGGGCGATCGCGCTGGACGCCTTCGGGGCCGCCGAGAATCTGGTGCCGCGCACCGTCGCCGATCCGGCGGAGCGCTGCGGCTGGGTCACCGTCGAGCTGCGCGCGAGCGCGCTCAACTGGCACGACGTGCTGGTGCGACAGGGGAGGTATGGCTCTCCGCTGCCGCACGTGCCCGGCGCGGACGGGGCCGGGGTCCGCACCGACACCGGCGCGGAGGTGGTGATCCTGCCCTCGCTGTTCTGGGGTGACCGGGTCGAGGCGCCGGGGCCCGGCTTCGAGATCCTCGGCGACCGCGTCCCCGGCACCTACGCGCAGTACGTCTCGGTGCCGGGGGAGTGCCTGGCACCGAAGCCGGCGCACTACTCCTGGGCGCAGGCCGCGGCGCTCCCGCTCGTCGGCGTCACCACCTATCGCGCGCTGGTGACCAGGGCCGGGCTGCGCGCGGGGGAGTCGCTGCTGATCATCGGCGCGGGCGGGGGCATCGCGACCACCGCGCTCGCGCTCGGAAACGCCCTGGACGCCGAGGTCTTCGTCACCGGCTCGACCCCGGAGAAGCTGGAACGGGCGCGGGCGGCGGGCGCGGCGGGCGGGGTGGTGCACACCGGCGACGACTGGCCCGACCGGATCGCCCGGCTCGCTCCCGGCGGCGCCGGCTTCGACGTCGTGCTCGACCCGGTGGGGGTGTGGGACCGGTCGGTGCGGGCGCTGCGCCCCGGCGGCAGGCTGGTCGTGCTCGGCGCCAATGTCGCCGAGCAGGTGCGGATGGACGTGCGCGCCTTCTTCTTCGGCCAGTACACCCTGCTCGGCACCACCATGGGCGGCCCGGCGGACCTCCGCGGGCTGCTCGAACTCGTCGCCGTCGGCGGCGTCGCGCCGCCCGCCATCGCTGAGGTCTTCCCGCTCGACGAGGCCGCGGCGGCGCATCGGCTGTTGGAGGCCGGTACCGCGTTCGGGAAGATCGTCCTGCGGCCGTGAGGGTTCGCGGTGCCGGCCCGCCCGGCCGGCACCGCGCAGTCACCGCTCGGCGGCGACCCGCACCCGGGCGGTGGCCGTGATCACGACCCGGTCCCCGACCCGGGCGGTGAGCGCGGCCTCGGCGACGTCGCCGCGCACCGCCTCGACCTGCCCGGACAGCTCCAGCGTTTCGCCGAGCGCGAGCGGCGAGGCGAACCGCACCGTGTAGCCGAGCAGATGCTCGACGTGCACCAGGTCGGTGAGCCAGGCGGCGAGCAGCCCCGCCTGCAGCTGCCCCATCGCGATGACATCGGGCAACCCGGCCTGCCTGGCATAGCCGGAGTCGTGGTGCAGTGGGTTGAAATCGCCACCGGCACCGGCGAATCGAACGATATTCGTCTGCGTGATCGGGCCGATGGTCCGGCTGCCGAGCTGCTGTCCCGCGGTGAGCGGGAGCGGCGGGCGTGCCATCACCGGCCCCGCTCGATCAGCACCTCGCGCTGCACCACCGCGGTCACGCCGGTGGCGTCGGCCCAGGTCGTCTCCAGGGTCACCAGCCGCATGCTGCCCCCGCGCCTGCCCTCCTTGACGGTGTCGGAGACCACGCGGCGGGTGCCGGTGAGCGCGTCCCCGGCGAGCAGGGGCCTGCGGTACTCCCACTCGACCGAGCCGACCACCACCCGCTCGATCGTCAGCCCGAGATCGCGCACGAAGCGCTGCTGGTCGCGGTGGTGCCCGGCGACGACCACGTGGGTCGCGGTGGCCGGAACGGCGGCCAGCCCCGCCGCCGCGGCGGCTACCGGGTCGGTGTGCACCGGATCGGCGGCGTGGGTGGCGCGGGCGAACTCCCGGATCTTGCCCGCCTCCACCTCGAAGGACACCGCATCCAGGACCGTCGAGGTTTCCATTCATCCTCCTAGTCATTTGGTCTGACCTATTGTAACGTTGGTCCGCAACGAGTGGGAGGTGCTGATGGAGCTGAGCGATTCGCCGCAGGAGGCGGAGTTCCGGGCGCGGGTGCGCGCCTGGCTGGCGGAGGCCATGCCGACGCTGCCCGGGTCGGAACCGGCCCGCCTCGAGGACCGGCGCACCTGGTGGTCGCAGTGGCAGCGCAGGCTCTTCGAGGCCGGGTTCGCCGGGCTCTCCTGGCCCGCCGAGTACGGCGGCGCGGGCGCCGACGCCAAGACCAAGGCGATCTTCACCGAGGAGCTCGACCGCGCCGGAGCGCCGGAGCGGCTGAACATCATCGGCGAGGACTTCGCCGGCCCGACCATCGTGGCCTTCGGCAGCGACGAGCAGAAGCAGCGCTACCTGCGGCCCATCCTGGACGGCACCGAGATCTGGTGCCAGCTGTTCTCCGAACCGGAGTCCGGCTCCGACCTCGCCTCGCTGCGCACCAAGGCGACCAAGGCCGAGGGCGGGTGGCGGATCCAGGGTCAGAAGATCTGGACCTCGCGCGCGCAGATCGCCGACAACGCCATCCTGCTGGCCCGCACCGGCGGCGGCGAGCGGCACCGCGGCATCACCTACTTCCTGCTGCCGATGTCGGCGCCGGGGGTCTCGGTGCGGCCGCTGGCCCACATGCTCGGCGAGGCCGAGTTCAACGAGGTCTTCCTCGACGACGTCTTCGTACCGGATTCGGCGGTGGTCGGGGAGGTGGACGGCGGCTGGCGGGTCGCCATGGGCACGCTGGCCTTCGAGCGGGTCGGCATCGCGACCGGCCGGGTCAACACCACCCGCGCCGTGCGCGACCTCGTCGCGCAGATCGAGCGCGGCGCCGACGACGAGGGGCACCCCCTCGCGGCGAAACCCGAGGTGCGGCAGCGGATCGCCGATCTCTACGGCCGTGCGCTCACGCACTACCTGATCGGGCAGCGGGTGATCACCGGCGCCGCTTCGGGTGAGCCGCCGGGCCCGGTCACCTCGATCGGCAAGCTGTACTTCTGCCCGCTGGTGGAGGACATCGCCGATTTCGGGCTGGCGTTGAGCGAGCTCGGCGGTCAGTTCGGCCTCGCGGCCGAGGGCGAGCCCGCCGACGCCGACCAGCAGCGCTGGCTGCGCCTGGCCTACCAGGCCCGCGGCACCGCCATCGCGGGCGGCTCGACCTTCATCCAACGCAATATCGCAGCCGAGCGGGTGCTCGGCATGCCACGGAACTGAGAGGCGGCGCGATGAGCAGCTATGTGTGGAATCCGACCCCGGAGCGGATCGCGGCGGCCAACGTCACCCGCCTGGCCCGGAAGCACGGCATCGAGTCGATCGCGGAGCTGCGGCGCCGCTCGACCGCCGATGTCGCCTGGTACTGGGACGCCGCCGTGCAGGATCTCGGCATCCCGTTCGCGACCCCGTACGAGCAGGTGCTCGACCTCGCCGCGGGCATCCAGTTCCCGGAGTGGTTCACCGGGGGCACCTTCAACGCCGTCGACGCCTGCCTGACCCGCTGGCTCGCCACCGACGCCGACCGGCCCGCGATCGTGCACGAGGCCGAGGACGGCGCGGTCCGCACCCTGAGCTACGGCGAGCTGGCCGCGCAGGTGGGCCGGGTCGCGGCCGGGCTGGTCGAGCTCGGCATCGGCGCGGGCGACGCGGTCGCGATCTACCTGCCGATGATCCCGGAGGCGGTGGTGGCCTGCTACGCCGCGGCCGGCATCGGCGCGATCCTGGTGCCGCTCTTCTCCGGGTTCGCCGCCCCCGCCATCGCCGCCCGGCTCGCCGACGCGGAGGTGCAGGCGGTGGTGGTCGCCGACGGCACGATCCGGCGCGGCCGCGCGGTGCCGATGGCCGCCGAGCTGGCCGCGGCGCTGCCGCACTGCCCCTCGGTCCGCGCGGTGATAACCGTCGAGAACATCGGCGGCGGAGCCGAACTCGGCGACACCGAGGCCACTGTGACCACCTGGGACGCGCTCGCGGACCCGGGCCGGGAGCCGTACGCGTTCCGGCCGTTCCCGGCCATGCAGACGCTCATGCTCGGCTACACCTCCGGTACCACCGGCAAGCCCAAGGGGGCGGTGCACACGCACGCCGGATTCACCGTCAAGGTTGCCACCGAGGTGGCGTACTCGTTCGACATCTCCCGCGGTGACGTCTTCTGCTGGATCACCGACATGGGCTGGGTGATGGGGCCGCTCTCGGCCTTCGGCGCGCACGCCAACGGCGCCACCCTGCTGCTCTACGAGGGCTCGCCGGATGTGCCCGACGGCGCCCGGCTGTGGGAGCTGGTGCAACGGCACCGGATCACCATGCTCGGCGTCTCGCCGACCCTGATCCGCGCGCTCGCCGCCACCCCGGTCGCCGAGATCACCGCCCGCGACCTGTCCTCGGTCCTGGTGCTCGGCTCCACCGGCGAGCCGTGGGATCCGCACCACTACGACTGGCTGGCCCGCGACGTCTTCGGCGGCCGGGTGCCGGTGATCAACTTCTCCGGCGGCACCGAGGTCGGCGGCTCCTTCCTGGCGCCCTACCCGGTGGAGCCGATCCCGAGCTGCTCGCTCGGCGGCCCCTCGCTCGGCATGGATGTCGACGTCGTCGACGACACCGGGGCGCCGCTGCGCGGCGCGATCGGCGAGCTGGTCTGCCGCCAACCGTGGCCCGCTATGACCCGCGGGGTGTGGCGCGACCGCGAGCGCTACCTGGAGTCCTACTGGTCCACCTTCGACGGGGTCTGGTGCCACGGCGATTTCGCGCTCGTCGACGAGGACGGGCAGTGGTACATCCTCGGCCGCTCCGACGACGTCATGAACATCGCGGGCAAGCGGCTCGCCCCGGCCGAGGTGGAGTCGGTGCTCACCACCCACCCGGCGGTCGCCGAGGCGGCCGCGGTGGGGGTGCCCGACCCGAAGAAGGGCGAGTCGGTGTGGGTGTTCTGGGTGCCCCGCCCCGGCGCCGACACCGCGGGCGTCTCCGACGAGCTGCGTCGGCTGGTGGCCGCCGGGGTGGGCAAGCCGTTCGCGCCCGCCGCGGTGTGGCCGGTGCGCGCGCTGCCCAAGACCCGGTCGGCCAAGATCCTGCGGCGCGCGGTGCGGGCCGCGGCGCTCGGCACCGACCCGGGTGACCTGTCGAGTGCGGAGAACCCCGACGCCGTCGAGGCCATTCGCGATGTCGTGCACGGCACGGCGGTGAGCTGAGGAGCCGGAAATGCACTGGGAGCTGTCCGAGGAACAGGAGCTGTTCGCCGTTTCGCTGCGGGAGTGGATCGCGGCGAAATTCCCGGTCGAGACCGTCCGGGAACTGCACGCCGCGGGGGAGGGCGGCGCCTTCACCGCCGCGCTAGTCGGCGAGGGTTGGTGGGGCGTCGGCTATCCGGAGGAGGTCGGCGGCCAGGGCGGCGGTGTGCTCGAACTCGCCTTGGCCGCGCGGGAATTCGGGCGGGCCGCGGTGCCCGACTCCGGTTGGCTGGCCGCCGCGCTCGCCGCTCCGCTGCTGACCGCGGAGGAACTCGCCGCGCAGCTGTCCGGGGAACGGCGCTTCGCCGTCGCGGTGCGCGCCGATCGGATTCCCGGTTCGGCGCCGCTGCCGACCGATGGCGCGGGGCTGAGCGGCACCGTCGCGCACGTGCTCGGCGCGGCCGGAGCCGACGTGCTGCTCGTCCCGGTCACCGGCCCCGACGGCCTCGGCGTGGCCAGAGTGCCCGCCGCGGCCGCGGTGCGCACCCCGGAGAACCTGCTCGACCGCTCTCGGGCCGTGGCCTCTGTCGAGTTCGCCGCGGCCCCGATCACCGGGATCGAGGCCGCCGACGCGCTGCCGCGGATCGCCGACCTGGCCGCGGTGCTCGTCGCCGCCGATGCGCTCGGCAGCGCCGAGCGCATGCTCGAGCTGGCCGTCGGCTACAGCAGGCAGCGCAAGCAGTTCGGGCAGTTCATCGGCGCCTTCCAGGCGGTCAAGCACGCGGCGGCGCAGATGCTGGTCACCGTGGAGGCCGCGTACTCCACCGCGCTCTACGCGGCCGCGGCGCTGGAGGCCGGGCAGGACGACGCGGCAACGGTCGCGGCGGTGGCCAAGGCGCAGGTGACCGGGCCGGTGGCCGGGCTCGCCGATAGCGCGCTCACCGTGCACGGCGCCATCGGCTACACGTGGGAGCACGACCTGCAGCTGTTCTACAAGCGCGCCAAGCTCGACCGGGTGCTCTTCGGCGCACCGGCCGGGTGGAACGAGCGCATCGCGGCCGCGCTGCTCACCGTCCCGGCGGCGGCGGGCTGACCCCTTTCCTATTTGGTCAGTCCATTGATATAGTTATCGCACCGAAGGGATGGAGACCAGCAGTGGATTTCGAACTGACAGAGGATCAGATCACGATCCGGGACGCGGTCGCCGAGCTGGCGGCGAAGTTCGACGATCGGTACTGGGCGCAGAAGGACGCCGCGCACGAGTTCCCGACCGAGTTCTACGACGCCTTCGCCGCAGGCGGCTGGCTCGGCATCACGACGCCCGAGGAGTACGGCGGCCACGGCTACGGCATCACCGAGGCATCGCTGCTGCTCGAGCAGGTGGCCGCCTCCGGCGCGGGGATGAACGGCGCCAGCTCCATGCACCTGTCGATCTTCGGCATGCACCCGGTGATCGTGCACGGCAGCGAGGAGCTCAAGCAGCGCACACTGCCCCGCATCGTCAACGGTGACCTGCACGTCTGCTTCGGGGTGACCGAGCCGGGCGCCGGGCTGGACACCACCCGGATCACCACCTTCGCCCGCCGCGAGGGCGATCGCTACATCGTCAACGGACGCAAGGTGTGGATCTCCAAGGCGATGGAGTCGGAGAAGATCCTGCTGCTGACCCGGACCCAGAAGTTCGACGAGTCGCCGCGCAAGACCGACGGCATGACCCTGTTCCTGACCGACCTGGATCGCACCCGGGTGGAGATCCGGCCCATCGACAAAATGGGCCGCAACGCGGTGACCTCGAACGAGTTGTTCATCGACAACCTCGAGATCCCGGTCGAGGACCGGGTCGGCGAAGAGGGCAAGGGCTTCACCTACATCCTGGACGGGCTCAACCCCGAGCGGATGCTGGTGGCCGCCGAGGCGCTCGGCATCGGCCGCGCCGCGCTGCGCGCCGGGGTGAAGTACGGCAACGACCGTGAGGTGTTCGGCCGCCCGATCGGCAAGAACCAGGGCATCCAGTTCCCGCTCGCGGACTCCCTGGCCCGCCTCGACGCCGCCGAGCTCGTGCTGCGCAAGGCCACCTGGCTCTACGACAACGGCCTGCCCTGCGCGCGCGAGGCCAATACCGCCAAGTACCTGTGCGCCGACGCCGGCTTCGACGCCGCCGACCGCGCCCTGCAGACCCACGGCGGCATGGGCTACTCCGAGGAGTACAACGTCGCCCGCTACTTCCGCGAGGCCCGGCTCACCCGGATCGCGCCGATCAGCCAGGAGATGGTGCTGAACTACCTCGGCTCCCACGTCCTCGGCCTGCCCAGGAGCTACTGATGACCGACCACACCCCGGCACCGGGCATCCGGGCCTTCTCCCTCGACGGCCGCACCGCGCTGGTGACCGGCGCGGGCGGCGGGGTCGGCGCCGCCGTCGCCGCGGCCTTCGCCGCCGCGGGCGCCGCGGTCCTGGTGACCGATATCGACAAGGACGCCGCTGCCGAGGTGGCCGCGCGCATCACCGCGGCGGGCGGCACCGCCGAGCCCTTCGCGCTCGACGTCTGCGACGCGGGCAACGCGCGCGACGCCGCGGCCGCGGCCGCCGCGCTCGGCGGCGGCACGCTGCACATCGTGGTGAACAACGCCGGGGTGATCGCGCCCGCGATGTTCCCGCAGCTGGACGAGGCGAAGTTCCGCCGGGTGCTGGACACCCACCTGATGGGCAGCTACCACTGCAGCCAGGCCGCGCTGGAGTACCTGCCCGACGACGGCACCGGCCGCATCATCAACGTCACCTCGGCCGCCGGGCTGACCGGCACCATCGGGCAGGCCAACTACGGCGCCGCCAAGGCCGCCATCGTCGGGCTGACCAAGTCGCTGGCCAGGGAGCTGGCCCGCCGGGCGATCACGGTCAACGCCATCGCCCCGCTCGCCGCGACCGCCATGACCGCGAACATCCGCGGCAACGAGAAGCTGGCCGCCAAGACCCTGGCCCGGATTCCGCTCGGCCGCTGGGCGAGTCCGGCGGAGATCGCGCCCTCGTTCGTCTTCCTCGCCTCCGGCGCCGCGGCCTACATCACCGGCCAGGTGCTCCCCGTCGACGGCGGGACGGTGATCTGAGATGGGCGCGAAGGTCTCCGGCCCGTTCGTCTCCGCCGGTCGCGAGGTCGTGATCGCCGAGGCGGTGCGCACCCCGATCGGCAGGTCCCACCCGGAGAAGGGGTGGTTCCGCGACACCCATCCGAACGCCCTGCTCGCCGCCTGCTATCAGGATCTGATCGCGCGCACCGGCCTGGATCCGGCCGCGGTCGAGGACCTCGTCATCGGCTGCACCGCGCCCTTCGGCGAGCAGTCCCGCAATATCGGCCGCAATGCCTGGCTGCAGGCCGGGTACCCGGCCGAGGTGCCCGCCACCACGCTGGACCGCCGCTGCGGCTCGGCGCAGACCGCGGTGAACTTCGCGGCCGCGCTGATCGCCTCCGGTGTGCACGACATCGTGATCGCGGGCGGCGTCGAGCACATGGGGCACGTCCCGATGAACTCGCCCGCGAAGATCAGCGAGCTCTACGGCGAGCCGTGGCCCGCCGAGCTGCGCGCCCGCTACGACTTCGTCACCCAGGGCGAGAGCGCCGAGCTCATCGCCGACCGCTGGGACATCTCCCGCACCGAGATGGACGAATTCGCGGTGCGCTCGCACCGCCTCGCCGCCGCGGCGGTCGCCGCGGGCCGGTTCGACGCCGAGATGGTGCGCATGGAGCTCGACGGCGAGGACCGGCTCGGCGACCAGACCATCCGGCCCGGCACCACCCTGGAGACCCTGGGCAGCCTGAAGCCGGTCTTCCGCCCGGAGAACGGACGGATCACCGCGGGCACCTCGAGCCCGATCTGCGACAGCGCCGCCGCGGTCGTGCTCTGCACCAGGGAGGCCGCCGAGCGGCACGGGCTGCGGGTGCGCGCCCGCATCGCCGACCAGACCACGGTCGGCGTCGACCCGATCATCATGCTCACCGGTCCCATCCCCGCAACCCGGAAACTGTTGGAGCGCACCGGCCTCACCGTCGACGACATCGACCTGTTCGAGGTCAACGAGGCGTTCTCCTCGGTGGTGCTGGCCTGGCAGCGCGAGCTGAAGGCCGACGAGGAGCGGGTGAACGTCAACGGCGGCGCCATCGCGCTCGGCCACGCCGTCGGCGCCACCGGCGCCCGGCTGATCGCCACCGTGCTGAACGAGATGGAGCGCAGGGACAGCGCGCTCGGCCTGGTCACCATGTGCTGCGGCGGCGGGCTCGGCACCGGCACCCTGCTGGAACGGGTCGACCGGTGATCGACTTCGGTGCGCTGCTGCGGCCGGGGTCGGGGGTCTGGTGGAGCCAGGCCGCCGCCGAGCCCCGGCCCCTGGTGGACGCGCTGCTCGCCCAGGCGGGCGCGCTCGGTCCGCTGCGGCTGTTCACCGGGCTCAGCTGGAACGATCAACTGGCGCAGTCGATCTCGCCGGCCGACATCATGGTGTCCTACGGCGGGCTCGGCGCGCTGCGCGAGCTGGGCGCCACCGACCAGCTCGACGTGGTGCCCTGCCACTACTCGGCGCTGCCCCGGATGTTCGCCGAGCACCGGCTGCCCTGTGACGCCGGGCTGCTCCAGGTCGCGCCGCCGGACCGGGACGGCATGTGCTCGCTCGGCATCGGCGTCGACTACATGGCCGACGCACTCGAGCACACCGGTGTGCTGGTCGCGGAGGTCAACGCGCAGATGCCCGCGGTCCCCGGCTCGCCGCGGATTCCGCTGCGCCGCTTCACCGCCACCGTGCACACCGACCGGCCGCTGCAGGAGGAGGAGCGCAGACCCGCCTCCGCGGCCGACCGGCGGATCGCCACCCACATCGCCGGGCTGATCGACGACGGCGACACCGTCCAGGTCGGCATCGGGGCGATGGGCGGCGCGGTCTTCGACGCGCTGGCCGGGCACCGCGACCTGGGGGTGCACACCGGCATGATCACCGACGGCGTGCGGACGCTGATCGACAAGGGCGTGATCACCGGCGCCCGCAAGCAGATCGACACCGGGCTCGCGGTGGCAGGCACCGCGCTCGGCTCCGCGGAGCTCTACGCCCGGGTCGGGGAGCTGCCGCTGCTGTTCCGCCCCACCAGCTACACCCACGCCCCGCAGACGCTGTCCCGGCTCTCCTCGCTGGTCGCGGTGAACTTCGCGATCGAGGTCGACCTCACCGGCCAGGTGGGCGCGGAGCTGAGCCGGGGCACCTACCTGGGCGCGGTCGGCGGCCAGGTCGACTTCGCCCGTGCCGCGGCGCTGACCGGACGGCGCTCGATCGTCGCGCTGCGCTCGACGGTGCGCGGCCGCTCCTCGATCAAGTTCGCCCTCGACGAGGGCGTGGTCACCACCGCCCGCGCCGACGTGGACTGCGTGGTCACCGAACACGGGGTCGCGCACCTGCGCGGTGAGCCGCTGGCCGAGCGCAGGCGCAGGCTGATCGCGGTCGCCGCCCCGGAATTCCGCGACGACCTGGCTCGCGCCGTGCACACCGCATCCTGACCCCACCGAAAGGGAACTACACCATGAGCAACCGAATCGCACTCGTCACCGGCGGCGCCCAAGGCATCGGCGAGGGCATCTCGCGCCGGCTGGCCGCGGCCGGCTTCCGGGTCGCCGTCGCCGACCTGAACGTCGAGGTCGCCCAGCAGACCGCCAAGGAGATCGTGGCCGCCGGGGGAGAGGCCGTCGCCGTCCCGATCGACGTCACCGACACCACCGCGGTGCGCGCCGCGGTCGAGCGCACCGCCGCCGAGCTCGGCCCGATCGAGGTCGTGGTGAACAACGCCGGCTGGGACGACTTCATGACCTTCCTGGAGACCGACGAGGCGTTCTGGGACAAGATCCTGGATATCAACTTCAAGGGCGCGCTGCGGGTGAACCACGCGGTGGTGCCCGGCATGATCGAGCGCGGCTTCGGCCGGGTGATCAATATCGGCTCCGACGCGGGCCGGGTCGGCTCCTCGCTGGAGGCGGTCTACTCCGGGGCCAAGGGCGGCATCATCGCCTTCACCAAGACCCTCGCCCGCGAGGTCGCCACCAAGGGCGTCACGGTCAACACCGTGTGCCCCGGCCCCACCGACACCCCGGCGCTGCGCAAGTTCGCGAACAACTCCGGCCAGGACGCCGACAAGGTGATCGGCGGCATGACCCGCTCGGTCCCGATGAAGCGGCTCGCCTCGCCCGCGGACGTCGCCGCCGCGGTCGCCTTCTTCGCCTCCGACGAGGCCGGCTACGTCACCGGGCAGACGTTGTCGGTCAGCGGCGGCCTGACGATGGCGTGAGCGCCCCCGTGGTGGAGTGGACGACAGTGCGCCGCTACGACGACGTCGACTACTCCCGCACCGAGGACGGCATCGCCCGGATCATGATCTGCCGCCCGGAGGTGCACAATGCCTTCCGCCCGCAGACCCTGGTCGAGATCTCCGACGCGCTCACCCACGCCCGCGAGGACCCCGGCATCGGGGTGATCGTGCTGACCGGCGAGGGCGAGCGGGCATTCTGCTCCGGCGGCGATCAGCGGGTGCGCGGCGACACCGGCTACCTCACCGACCCGGACCGCCCGGACGCGGTCGGCCGGTTCCACGTGACCGATCTGCAGGTGCAGATCCGCAGGCTGCCCAAGCCGGTGGTGGCGATGGTGGCCGGGTACGCGATCGGCGGCGGGCACGTGCTGCAGATCGTCTGCGACCTGACCATCGCCGCCGACAACGCCCGCCTCGGCCAGGTCGGCCCCCGGGTCGGCTCGTTCGACGGCGGGTTCGGCGCCGGGCTGCTCGCCCAGCTGGTCGGGGTGCGCAAGGCCAAGGAGATCTGGTTTCTGTGCAGGCAGTACGGCGCGGCCGAGGCCCTGGAGATGGGGCTGGTCAACACCGTCGTGCCGCTGGCCGAGCTGGAGGCCGAGACGGTGGCCTGGTGCCGCCGGATGATGGAGCTCTCGCCGATGGCGCTGCGGCTGATGAAGGCCGGCTTCCACGCCGCCGAAGACGGGCTGGCCGGCATCCAGCAACTCGCGCACGACGCCAACCTGCTCTTCTACGCCACCGAGGAGGCCAAGGAGGGCCGCGAGGCGTTCAAGGCCAAGCGCCCGCCCCGCTTCGACCGTTTCCCGCGCCGGGCCTGAGCACGGAGAGAGAGTTCGATGACGACATTCGGGATCAACGCCTTCGGCACCGGCCGCGGCAGGGCGCGGTTCGAGTCCATGGCCGCCCTGGCGCGCGAGGCCGAGGCGATCGGCTGCGCGGCGGTGTGGACCAGCGAGCTCTACAACCGCTCGGCGACCGTTCCGCTGGCCGCGCTCGCGGCGGGCACGAACACCGTCGCGATCGGCAGCAATATCGCCTACGGGGTGGGGCGCAGCCCGCTGATCTGGGCGGCCGAGGCCCGCGATCTGGACGAATTGTCCGGCGGCAGGCTGATTCTCGGGCTCGGCAACGGCACCCCCACCATGATGGAGGCCTGGCACGGGGTCAGCGGCGAGGCGCCCGCTGCGCGCATGGCCGAGCTGCTGACGGTGCTGAACGCGCTGTGGCGGCTGCACGAGGGGCCGGTGCACCACGACGGGCGCTTCTACCGGGTGCACCTCACCCCGACCTCCGAGGTGCCCGAACCGGTGCGGCCGCGGATCCCGATCTGGATCGCCGGGGTGAACCCGCTGATGCTGCGCACCGCGGGGCAGCACGCCGACGGGCTGGTCGGACACCCCATGTTCACCGCCGAGTACGTGCGCGGCCCGGTGGCCGCGGCGCTCGCGGAGGGCGCGGCGCGCGCCGACCGTGATCCGGGCGCGGTCACCGTCATGGGAATCCGCATGTGCGCGATCGACGACGACCTCGAGATCGCCCGCAGTCAGGCGGCTTTCGCGATCGGGCAGTACGCGGCCTCGCGGGTCTACGACCGGCTGTTCGCCCTGCACGGCTGGAGCGGTGCGCAGCAGCGCATCCGGCAGGCGGCCCGCGAGCGGGACCGCGCGGCGCTGATCCGCGCGGTGAGCGACGAGATGATCGACGCCATCACCATCGCGTGCACGCCGGGCGAGTTCGCCGCGGCGCTGGCCCGGCTGCCCGCGGGCTTCGATCACCTCGACCTCATCGCGCCGCCGTGGGGGCTCTCCGAGGAGCAGACCGCGGCGACGAACGCCGCGATCCTGGCCGGGCTGCGCACGCACCTGGCCGCGCCCGCGGCGGTGTGAGGCCGCGGGCCGCGGTTCAGGAGTCGCCGAGCTCGATCTGGGTGCGCTGCTCGACCTGGACCACGGCCTCGGCGTAGCCGTGTACGTGCTTGCCCATCCGCCGGGTGGCGGCGGCAGAATCGCCGGCCCGGATGGCGTCGGTGATCGTCTTGTGCGCCCGGTAGGTGGTCAGGCGCACCTCCTCGTCGACGAAGGCCTGGTTCTCGGTCGAGCTGTAGATCGCCTTGGAGAGCGCGGACATGAAGCCGGTGAGCAGCTCGTTGTGGCTGGCGGTCGCCACCGCGAGGTGCCATTCCACATTGGCCTGCAGGAACGACTCCAGCGGCTGCTCCGGATCGCCGACGGCCACATTGGCGGCGTCGAGCGCGGCCAGATCCTGCTCGGTGCGGTACTTGGCGGCCAGCCCGGCGCACGCGGGCTCGATCGCCTCGCGGGTCTCCAGCAGCGCGGTCAGCCGCAGCTGCTGGCCACGGATGAGCAGGCTCACCGAGGTCGCCACCGCCTCCCCGCCCGGCTGCTGGACGAAGGCGCCGCCGGAGCGGCCGGTCTTGATCACGACGAAGCCCTGCACCTCGAGGATGCGCAGCGCTTCGCGCACGGTGGTGCGGCTCATCTGGGTCTGGGCGACCAGTTCGCGCTCCGGCGGCAGCGCGGTGCCGGAGGGGAAATCGCCGCGCAGGATGCGCTCCCGCAGATCGTTGGCGAGCACATCGGAGGCCTTCGGGACCTGCATCGGCTGCAACCGGACCGGCCGGCGCGCAACCGTACCCGTGGCGGGCGATTCGGTCATTGCCACCTGCTTTCTGTGCATTTGGTCGTACCTAAATCTAACAGGGAAGGGTACCGAAGGGCGATTTCAGCAGGTACATTTGTATTTGGTACGACCAAAATAATGGTTGACTTGAAGTTGGTTCGAGTCTAGTTTCCGAAGGAGAACTGTGCCGGTGACGAGGCGAAACGAGGGTGCGATGACGGACCGTGCTGCGGACGTGGTCACGTGGGAATCGGTGCGACCGGGGATCACCGTGGTCCGGCTGGCGCGCCCGCCGGCCAACGCGCTCGGGGTGCCGCTGCTCGAGGGGCTGCACGCGGCCATGGACGCCGCCGAGAAGGCCGGTGACGTCAAGGTCATGGTGATCGCCTCGGCGCTGCCGAAGTTCTTCGCCGCCGGCGCCGACATCAAGCACCTGTCGGCGATCGATGCCCCGTCGTTCACCGCCTACGGCGACCTCATGCGCGCGGTGAACGACCGGCTCGAGGCCGCGCCGTGGATCTCGATCGCCGCGGTCGACGGGATCGCGCTCGGCGGCGGGCTGGAGCTCGCCCTTGCCTGCACCCTGCGGGTTACCGGGCCGAACGGCCGGTTCGGGCTGCCCGAGGTCAAGCTCGGCCTCATCCCGGGCGCAGGCGGCACCCAGCGGCTGCCGCGCCTGGTAGGGCGGGGCCGCGCACTGGACATCATGCTCACCGCCCGCCAGGCCGATGCCGAGGAGGCGCACCGGATCGGGCTCGCGGACCGGTGCACCGACGGCGACGCGCTCGCCGCCGCACTGGAGCTCGCCGCGGAGCTGCTCGGCCCCTCACTGCCCGCGCAGCTCGCCGTGGTGCGCACCGTGGACGCCGCCCACGATCTGCCGCTCGCCGACGGCGCCCGCGTGGAGGTCGAGCAGATCCAGTCGCTGTTCGAGGCGGGGGAGGCGGCCGAGGGCATCGCCGCCTTCGTCGGCAAGCGCGCACCGAATTTCCGCTGACCCGAGGAGTTCCGCGATGAAGACCCTGGATGAACGATTCGAGACCCTGCGCACCGAGGAGGTGCGGCCGGGCATCGTGGTCGCCACCCTGAACCGGCCGGACCGCTACAACGCCATGACCAACACCATGTTCGTCGAGCTGGAGCGGCTGGCCTGGGGGCTGGAGACCGAGGAGAGCGCCCGCGTGCTCGTACTCACCGGCGCGGGCCGCGCGTTCTGCTCCGGCTACGACCTGGCCGACGCCGACGACCTGCCCGGTCTCGGCGCGCTCGGCATGCTCGACCAGCAGGAGCGCGCCGCCCGCGCGCTCACCGCGATCCGCTCGCTGCGGGTGCCGGTGATCGCCGCGGTCAACGGCCCGGCCGCCGGCGGCGGGCTGGCGCTGGCGCTGGCCGCCGACATCCGGCTGGCGAGCCCGGCCGCCAAATTCAACGCCGCGTTCGTCCGGATCGGGCTCTCCGCAGGCGATCTGGGCACCTCCTGGCTGCTCACCCGGCTCATCGGCCCGGCCAAGACCAGCGAGATCTGCTTCACCGGCCGAGTCGTGGACGCCACCGAGGCCGCGGAGCTCGGCATCGTCAACTCCGTCCGCGCGGACGGCGAGGTCGTCGCCGCGGCGATCGCGCTGGCCGAGCGGATCGTCACCAACTCCCCGGGCGGCGTGCAGCTGTCCAAGCGCGCGCTGCAGGCCAACCTCGAGGTCGGCTCCTACGCCGCCGCGCTGGAGCTGGAGAACCGGGGCCAGGCGCTGCTCACCCGCAGCCCGGACATGGCCGAGGCGCTGAGCGCGTTCAAGGAGAAGCGCGCGCCGCACTTCCAGGGCACCTAGACCGATCCCGCACACCAGCAGACAGGCCGCGACATGACCATCGACTTCCCCGCGCTCGAGACGCTGACCTTCGAGGAGCCGGAGCCCGGCATCGGGATCCTGCGGATGAACCGCCCGGACCGGATGAACTCCCAGACGGTACGGATGTTCCACGAGTACCTGGCCGCCGGCCGGGCGCTACGCGACAGCCGGCTGCGCGCGCTGATCGTCACCGGCACCGGCGAGCGCGCGTTCTGCGCCGGTTTCGACCTCGACGAGATCGACGTGCTCACCGAGATGGGGGTGCGGGAGTTCCTGCGCTTCCAGGAGACCGCCACCGGCGGCATCCAGTCCCTGCGCCATCTGCCCTTCCCGGTCATCGCCGCCATCCACGGCCCGGCCACCGGCGGCGGGCTGGCACTGGCGCTCGCCTGCGACATCCGGCTGGCGGCGCCCACCCTGAAGATGAGCGCCGCGTTCGTCAAGGTCGGGCTCTCCATCGGCGAGCTGGGCACCTCGTTCACCCTCACCCGCCTGATCGGGCCCGCCCATGCGGCCGAGATCGCCTACACCGCCCGGATCGTCGAGGCCGAGGAGGCGCTGCGGATCGGCCTGGTGAACCAGGTCGTGCCTACAGCCGAGCTGCTCGACGCGGCGCTGGCGATGGCGCGGCAGATCGCGCAGAACTCGCCGGGCGGGGTGCGGATGTCCAAACGGGCCATCCAGCGCAATGCCGAGATCGGTTCCTACGAGGCCGCGCTGGAGCTGGAGAACCGCGGTCAGGCGCTGCTCACCCGCACCGACGACATGCCGGAGGCGCTGGCGGCCTTCAAAGCCAAGCGCACCCCCGAGTTCACCGGCCGGTGACCGCGATGGCCTGGGACTGGACCCCCGACACCACCGAGGCGCTGCGGCGGTTCCTCGCCGGGCACGGCATCGTGTCCGGCCCGATCACCACCCGCCCGGTGGGCGACGGCCACTCGAACCTGACCTTCCTGGTGAGCGACGGCGCCACCCGGGTGATCGTGCGCCGCCCGCCGCCGCCCCCGATCCCGCCCGGCGCCAACGACATGCTCCGGGAAGCCCGGCTGCTCACCGCGCTGCACCCGACCGCCGTCCCGGTGCCGCGGGTGCTCGCCGTCGCCCAGCGGGACGAGGTGCTCGACGTCCCGTTCTACGTCATGAGCTACGCCCCCGGCCCGGTCGTCACCGCGCGCACCCCCGCCCCGCTGGACACCCCGCCGCAGCGCCGCGCGATCGGCGAAAGCCTGGTCGACACCCTCGCCGAGCTGCACGAGGTCGATTGGCGCGCAGCCGGTCTGGAGCGCCTCGGCAGGCCGGAGGGGTTCAACCGGCGGCACCTGCAGCGGATGCGCCGACTGATCGCCGACGACAGCGGCGCGCCACCGGCGGAGTTCGCCGAGATCGACGCCTGGCTCGAGCAGCACACCCCGCCGGAATCGGGGGCGGCGCTGATCCACTGCGACTTCCGCATCGGCAACCTGGTGCTGGCCCCGGAGGCGCCGGGCCGGGTGGCGGCGGTGCTGGACTGGGAGCTGGCCACCCTGGGCGACCCGCTGCTCGATATCGGCTACCTGCTCGCGACCGTCCCGGAGCCGGGGCGCGCGCCGAACCCAACCGCCGAACTCGGCGCCGCCATGCTGGAGGACGGTTACCCGAGCAGAACCGAACTCGCCGAACGCTATTCGGTCCGCACCGGCCGCGACGTCGGCGCGCTGTCCTGGTACACCACGCTGGCGCTGTGGAAGCTCGCCGTGCTCTACGAGTACAGCCGCCGCCGCGTGCTCGACGGCATCGGCGACCCCTACTACGCCGACCCGGCGCTGGTCGGTCGCTTCCTCGACGACGCCCGCCGCAGCGCCGGGCTCACCCCGGCCGCGGCCCGCCGCCGAGCCCCGACCCCACAAGGAGCACCATGACCAGCACTCAGCAGGCCGACTTCCACGACCCGCTGGTGGAGCCGGGCGTGCCCGACCTGCCCGACGGCTTCTTCGACCGGCTCATGTTCAACCTGCACCCCGCCGACGCCACGTCCCCCTCGGTGATCGTGGGGTACGGGATCTACCCGACCCGCGACACCGCCGACGGCTTCGTGGTGCTGACCACCGGAGCCGAACAGCGCAACCTGCGGTTCTCCACCGTGCTCGGCGGCACCGAACGGGACGGCGCCGGGCCGCTGCGCGTGCGGGTGGTCGAGCCCAACGCGCAGTGGCGGCTCACCCTCGCGCCGAACGAGATCGGCGCCGAGTTCGACCTCACCTGGCGGGCCCGCACCCCCGCCTGGTGGGGCACGATCGAGGTCGGCAACAGCTCCGCCGCGCGCACCTCCTTCGACCACCTCTTCCAGTCCGGCCGCTACGCGGGCACGCTCACCGTGGACGGCGAGACCGTCCCGGTCGACGGCTGGTACGGCCAGCGCGACCGCTCCCGCGGGCTCCGCACCATGTCCGGTGGGCAGGGGCTGCACATCTGGTATCAGGCCCAGTTCCCGGAGTTCGCCATCGGCTTCCTGCTGGTCGAGACCCGCACCGGCGGCCGGCTGCTGCTCGAGGGCGCCGTGATGGGCGCGGACGGCACGCTGGACCCGATCACCGACGTCCGGCACGCCCTGGACTTCACCGACGGCCTCGACCTGGTCGGCGGCGTGGTGCGGGTCGGCACCGCGTCGGGGCGCGGCTACCGCGTGCACGCCGACGCCCGCGCGGGCGGCGGCTTCATGGCGGGGGCGGGGTACGGCGGCCACCACGGCGTCGCGCACGGCCCGGACCACGTCGAGTCCGACCGCTACCCGCTGGACGGCTCGGTGTCCCCGCGCACCCTCGACTCCGCCCTGACCGACCGGCTGTGCCGCTTCGACCTGGACGGGGTCGCCGGCTCGGGCATCTTCGAGTTCGCGCTCACCCGCAGCAGCTCCTACCGGTACCGGCCCACGCTGGACTGAACCGCACGAGCAAGGGGCGGCATCCGGATCGGATGCCGCCCCTTTCGTGTCGGTTCTCAGACGCTGCGCTGCGCCTTGCTGGACGCCGACGCCGACATGCTGGTCTCCTTGATCTGCTGCCAATCGCTGTCGGTCAGCCCGGTGAGCCCGGCGAAGGTGCCCGGCCCGGCCAGCATCTGGCCGCCGTCCATCGCGATGGTCTGCCCGGTCAGGTAGTCGCAGGCGTCGGAGAGCAGGAACATGGTCAGGTTGGCCAGCTCCTCGACGGTGCCGGTGCGCCCGGCCGGGATCTGGTCGGCCTGGGTGGCGCCGACCGAGCTCTTGTCGGTGGGGTTCAGCATCTCCCAGGCGTAGTCGGTGGGGATCGGGCCGGGCGCGACCGCGTTGAGCCGGATGCCGTACTTGGCCCACTCCACCGCCAGCGACATGGTCATCGAGTGCACCGCGGCTTTGGCCATCGCCGACGGCACCACGTAGGCCGAGCCGGTCCACACCCAGGTGGTGAGGGTGGAGAGCACGCTGCCGCGCAGGCCCTCGGCGATCCAGCGCTTGCCCGCGGCGTGCGTGGTGTGGAACGAGCCGTTCATCACCGTGCTGGTGATCGCGGCATAGGCGCGCGGGCTCAGATCCTGGGTGCGCGCTATGAAATTGGCCGCGGCATTGTTCAGCACGCCGGTGAGCGGGCCGTGCTCGGCCCAGATCCGGCCCATCGTCTCGTCGACATTGTCGTAGTCGCGCACGTCGACGGTGTGGAAGTGCACCGCGCCCGGCCGCGCCGCCGATGCCTCCGCCGCGGCCTCGGCCAACACCGCCTCGCGGCGGCCCCACAGGTGCACCTCGGCGCCGTGGTCGACCAGGTGCCTGGCCACGCCGCGGCCGAGCCCGGTGCCGCCACCGGTGATCAGGATGCGCTTGCCCGCGAGCAGTCGCGGGGAGAAGGTCGAGTCGGTCATCGTGTTACCTCACAGGCCGATGTGCTTGGCGATGATCTCGCGCTGGATTTCGTTGGTGCCGCCGTAGATCGGCGGGGCGAGGGCGCGCCGGACCTGGCCCTCCATGCCGGATTCGCGGGCGTAGCCGTAGCCGCCCATCAGCTGCATCGCCTCCAGGGTCACGCTCTTGGCGACCTCGGTGCAACGCATCTTGGCCATGGCGCTCTCCCCGGCCAGATCGTCCTCCAACCCGGCGTCGATTTTGCCCGCGACGTCGTAGAGGAAGACCCGGGCCAGCTCGACATCGGTGGCCAGATCGGCGATGCGGTGCCGCAGCGCCTGGTTCGCGGCCAGCGGCCGCCCGAACTGCTCGCGCTCGCGGGTATAGGCGATCGCGTCGTCCAGGGCGCGCCGCGCCGCGCCGACGCTCATGGCCGCGATGATGAGCCGCTCGATGCTCAGCCCGCGCATCAGCTGCTTCCAGGCGTTGCGCGGCTCGCCGACCACCGCGGCGACCGGCACCTCGACATCGGTGAAGAAGACGTCGTTGCAGGTGTGCGCCTCCATGGTCGCGATGGCGCGGATCTCCAGCCCCGGCGCGGAGGTCGGGACCATGAGCAGGGTGAGGCCCCGGTGCTTGCCGCCCGCGGAATCCTCGCGGGCGAGCACGAGCAGGTGCTCGGCCACGTGCGCCGCGGAGATCCAGGTCTTCTGCCCGTTGATCAGGTAGCGATCGCCGTCGCGGCGGGCGCTCACCCGCAGCCCGGCCAGATCCGAGCCCGCGCCGGGCTCGCTGAGGGCGATGGCCTCCAGCCTGCCCGCGGTGAGGTTGGCAACCACGGTCTTCTTCTGGTCCTCCGTTCCCCACCGGAGGTAGGTCTGGGCGGCGGTGAGCCCGGTGGAGTAGCCGGTGATCGGCGCGAGCCCGCGCGCGGATTCCTCCAGGAACAGGCACTCGTCGACGAACCCCGCGCCGCCACCGCCGTACTCCTCGGGCAGCGACACCCCCAGCCACCCGTTGGCGGCCATATCCGCCAGCACCCGCGGGCTGTTGGACAGGGTGCCGCCCTCGGTTACGGCGTCGCGCTGGGCCACGGTCGCCAGTTCGCGGCGGCAGTAGTCACCCACCGCCGCCGCGAACTCCCGCTGCTCGGCGGAGAACCGCACCGTCACTTGCCCCGGTAGGGGGAGAAGTCCGGCTTGCGCTTCTCGTTGAAGGCGGTGATGCCCTCGCGGGCCTCGGGAGTCTCGCCGAAGATCTCCAGCGTCGAGTAGGCCATGGTGCCGATGCTGACGAAGTGCTCGGTGTCGGTGTTCATCGACTGCTTGAGCACCTTGAGTGCGGTGGGGGAGAAGTCCAGCATCTGATCGGCCCAGGCGCGGACCTCGGCCTTCAGCTCGGCGGCCGGGACGACCTTGTTCACCAGCCCCCAGTCGAGGGCCTCCTCGGCGGAGAGCCGGCGCAGCATGAACCAGATCTCGCGGGCACGCTTCTCGCCGACCACGCGCGCCAGGTAGCCCGAGCCGAGCCCGGCGTCGAAGGAGCCGACGCGCGGCCCGTTCTGGCCGAACTGCGCGGTGTCGGCCGCGATGGTGAGGTCGCACAGCACATGCAGCACGTGACCGCCGCCGATGGCGAGGCCGTTCACCGCCGCGATCACCGGCTTGGGGGTGTCGCGGATGACCCGGTGCAGCGCCTCGACCTCGAACAGCCCGGTGGCCGACGGCCCGTAGTCCCCGGTCTCCATCCGCTGCTTCTGGTCGCCGCCCGCGCAGAAGGCCTTGTCGCCGGCGCCGGTCAGCGCGACCACGCCGACGTCGCTGCTGGCCCAGGCGCGCTTGAACGCGAACACCAGTTCGTCGACGGTCTGCGCGCGGAAGGCGTTGTAGCGCTCGGGGCGGTTGATGGTGATCCAGGCCAGCCCGTTGTCGACCTCGTAGGTGATGTCGGTGAATTCGGCCATCAGACTTCGGTGTCCTCTCCTGTGCTGAACCCGCACGTCCTTCGGTGTGGTCATTCGGACTGACCATTTGCATAACAGTAGCGTTTCCGGCGAAATCGCACAACGGCGCGTGCCGTACGCCGGACGGATCGGCTAGAAGATCTGATATTTACATTTGGACTAACCATATGCTGTTATCGGTGTGACGCCGGGCACTCGAGCCGGCGGGGGCGGCGTTCGTGACGGATCTCCCAGCAGAAGGACGGGCACATGGCAGTGGTGACTGCGGCGGCGTCGGGCCGGAACCCCAACAGATGGTGGTATGCCGCGACCGGCTTCCTGACCCTCCTCTTCGGCTCCAGCACGGTGAACGTCCTGTTCAACGTGCTGGGCAAGCCGATATCGGAGGAGTTCGGCTGGAGCCGCAGCGTCATCGCCAACGGATTCTCGATCGAGACCGTGATGGTGGGCGTGAGCATCGTGGCGCTTGGCGTGTTGGTCGACCGGTACGGCCCGCGTACCCCCTCGCTCCCGATGACGCTCGGCTTCGGCGGCGGGCTCATGCTGATGGCGGCGGTGCCGGACAACCGGTTCGTCTTCTACATTCTGTGCGCGTTGATCGGCGCCTGCGCGGGTGCGTTGAACCCGGTCGCGCACGCCACCGTGGTCAGCGCGTGGTTCGCCGACCGGCGCGGGCTCGCGCTCGGCCTGCTCATGGCGGGCATGGGCGCCTGCGGCGTGCTCATGCCGTACCTGGCCAACTGGACGCTCGGCTTCGCGAGCTGGCGCGGCACCTTCCTGATCGTCGGCGCGCTGTGCACGGTGATCCCGACCGCGGTGTACGCCTTCGTCACCAAGATGCCGCCCACGCACGAGCGGGAACGGCTTCGGGCCCGCGAGGCCGGGCGGGTGGCCGGGGAACCGCTGTGGACGATCGCCCGCCGCTACCGCCAGTTCTGGCTGCTGAGCCTGGCGATCTTCCTGGTCTCCACCGCCACCTTCGGGCTCATGTCCCAGGTCGTGCCGATGACCACGGACAAGGGCATCGACCGCGGCGTGGCCGTGGTGGTGCTGTCGGTGCTCAGCCTCTCCTCGGTCGGCGCCAGGCTCGTCGTCGGCTACCTGCTCGACCGAGTCTTCGCCCCGTTCATCGGCTCGATCGTCTTCGCGCTGTGCGGGGTGGGGGTGGCGCTGCTGATCTCCTCGACCGGCACCGGAATGCTGCTGATCGGCGCGGTCCTGGTCGGGCTCGCGCTCGGCGCCGAGGGCGATATCGCCGCCTACATGACGAGCCGCTACTTCCCCGAGCACTCCTACGGCCGGGTGCTCGGCTTCGTCTACTTCCTGTTCGCGATGGGGTCGGCGTCCGGTGTTTTCCTGCTCGGCCAGATCTACGCCGCCACGAACTCCTACACCGCCGGGATCGTGCCGATCGTCGCGATGGTCGCCATCGCCATCGCCTGCCTGCTCGGCATGGGCTCCTACCGGTACGCGCTCGACCACCGCGAGCTGAACGCGCCCGCGGCCGACGTTCCCACGCCCGAAGCCGCCCGCTCCTGAACACCCACCACCGATGAGGAAACAACCAGTGATCAACGCTCGCAGATCCGTCGTCGCGCTCGCGCTCGCTCTCACCGCAACCACCGTCGGTGCCGGTGCCGCGCAGGCCGCCCCCGATCTCTCCGTCGACGTCGCCCCGGCGTGCACTACCGCGCCTACCACGACGGCACCGCCGCGGTGATCAGCATCGACTCCGGCTCGCTCATCGTGGAGAACGGCAACTTCCAGATCCGCGCCGCCTCCGGCGAGATCCTGGCCGGGGTCCCGCTGGAATTCACCTACGACAGCATCGCCTTCCCCATCGAGGCCACCGTCGAAGGCAACACCGCCCGCCTCACCCCGGTCGTGTCAGTGGACCGCGCCCGCTACAACCCGGTCGCGCTGCCCTTCGAGGACAGCGCCCCCTGGAAGACCCCTACGACCGCGAGGTCGCGGCCTGGACCCGGATGACCTCTACCATCTCTATGGCCTCCACCATCAGCGCCGTCGACGGCGGAGTCGGTTCCGGCCTGGTCGGCTGCCTGCTCCTCGGCGGGATCGCGGGCACCGCGCTCACCGGCCCGCTGGCCACCCTGTTCGGCGCGGGCCCGATCGCGGGCTGCCTGATCGGCGGCGCCGCGCTGGCCCCGATCGGCGCGCTGGTCGGCTCGATCGCCATCGGCGCCCCCGTCGCCATCGCCGCGTTCATCCAGTACCAGAACACGATCAACGCGCCGTTCCCGGCCAAGTGAGTCCCGGAGCCCGCTGTCCCGCCGGGGGCAGCGGGTTTTCCGCGCTCAGGCCCAGGCGAGCGTGACCAGCACCGCGGCGAACACCGTGCACCACCCGAAGAACAGATATCTCAGCTGCGGCGGCGCGGTCCGCAGCTCCATGAACCAGTAGCCGATGGCGCCGACCTTCCCGAAGGCGGAGAGCAGCACCACCGCGATCCAGAGCTCGCGGCCGAGCAGCGCGGTGGCCTGGTGCGAGTCGATCACCACCACACCGAAGACCGTCAGCGCGGTCAGGACGAGGAGCACCAGTGCGCTGGTGCGAAACGCGGACACGACGGGGGACTTCTGTGATCGTCAGGTGGCCGGAACCAGATAGAGCACCATCCACAGCGCGTCGACCATGTGCCAGTACGCGCCGGCGCCCTCCGGGAAGCGGGATGCGGCGAACCCCGGCCGCCCGCAGCCCACGCAGGCACGCCACGATCAGGGCAAGCCCGATCACCATGTGCGTCAGATGGATTCCGGTGAGCGCGGAGTCGTAGGTGAAGTACAGATCGGTGGCCGGTGTGCGGCCGAGTGCGGTCAGGTGCCGGTACTCGGCCACCTTGACGACGGCGAAGGCGATGCCGAGCGCGGCGGTAAGTCCGAAGAAGCGGCGCGCGCTGCCGGTGCCCGCGCGCACCGCGGTCAGCCCGCCGACCACGCAGAACGAACTCGCCAGCAGGAGCGTCGTATTCAGCAGCCCGGACCACCGGTCGAGCGCGCCCGCGCCCGCCGCGAAGAGTGCGAGCTCGCGACCGAGCTCGGCGATGTAGGCGACGAAGAACACGCCGAACAGGGTCATGTCGCCGAGGATGAAGAACCAGAGTCCCGGCTCTCCGGGGGTTCGGCTGTCCGTGGTCAGCGGCGGCGCGGACGGCGCCGGAGCCCGCGGCGGCGGCGGGGCGTCGCCGCGGAGGAACCGAGGCCGCTCCGCCCGCTGTGGCGCGTGGTTCACGCCGCGCTCCCGGCGGCCGCGTACTCCTCGAGCAGGGCCTTGCGCAGCGCGAAACCCATGATGAAAGCCCACGCGGCGTACGAGCTCAGCGCGAGCCAGAACGAGAACAGCCCCTGCCACGCGAACGGGCCGCTCTTGAAGAAGTACGACAGCACCCCGGGCAGGAAGAGGAACGCGACCCATAGATTGGCGTACGCCACCCACCGGGGCAGGATCGGCCGCTCGGCGCGATCCCGCAGGACGACCAGGGCGATGGCGATGTTCTGGACGACGAAGGGCGCCACCCGGGGGCACGAACAGCAGCCAGGCCAGGTCGTTCAGCAGCACGGTCAGCTCGGGTGAGCGCTCGGGCCGGAAGGCCGCGATGTTCATGATCACCAGCGGCACCACGAGCAGGACCCAGGTGACCGTGCCCGCGATGAGCTGGGTGAAGCACAGCACCGGCGAGCGCCCCTCGGCGTCGAGCAGCCGGACGGTGATCGCTCCGGCGAGCACTCCCATCCCGGACCGGCCAGCGCGACGACGATCGCGACCGGCCCGGCCAGCGCGCACCACAGCTGCGGCCGCAGCGCGCGCATCCGGTCCTCCGCGAGAGGTGTAGTCACTGCCTGCTCCGCTCAGTTGTACAGCTTGGTGAAGTGGTGCAGGTCGAGGAAATCGGTGCTGGTCCCGTAGGCGGTCAGGTCGCCCATCCGCCACTTCGGTAGCACCATGAAGGCCATCGAGCCGGGCCAGAACTGACACGGGAACTGCGTCTGCGCTTCTCCGGTGAGCTCCCACACCCGGCCCTGGGCGTCGGTCAGGTGCAGATCGATCGTCTCCGCGTACATCCCGCAGCGGTGGATGGTCGCCGTTCCCTCCGCGAGACCGATTCCTTTGCCGTGATCCATCACGTAGCCGTGTGTGATGTCGGCGACGACTTCCCGATCCGGTCCGATCGTGGGGTCGAACGCGAACATCGAGTGGATGGCCAGATCATGGCTGAAATGCGCCTGCAGCCAAGTCATCGTCCCGAGCTGGCGTTCCTCCCGCACGCCCCAGCTGTGGTCCATGGTCGACATGGAATCGACCCGGTGCCGCACCCCGTTCAGCACGACCTCACCGGTGACCTTGCCGGTCATGTCGAAGTGGCCGGCGTAGGCGGCGCTGGCCGAGAGATCGCCCTTCGTGTTCTTCGCGCGCGGGTCCATTGCCGGGTCGTGGATGTCGAAGCCCTCCATCAGGGCCTCGTAGCGGACATCGATCCGCAGCGATTCGCCGTTGTCGAAGCGGAGGTCCCACACCCGATCGGGGTCGACGCAGGTGACCGTTAGGCCGTTGGCGAGCTGGTAATCGAGCAGACTGCCCGATTCGGGCATCGGGAGGTAGGCGCGGCTGTCCCAGAAATCGATTTCCCACGCCGAGGTCACCCGGCGGGAGTTGACGAAGATCGCGGAGTTCACCACCCCGAGGTTCGGACGGAACAGGGCGTACAGCCCCACGTGCAACGGCACCTCGGGAATCTCGAACCCGAAATAGTTGGTCTCCGTCCACATTCGGGCGTCGGTGGTCGGCGGGTGGAATTCGGCGTCCTCGGGCTTGATCATGCGCCATTATCGGCAAAGAGCCGGGCCCCGGGACAACGGAAACGTCGTGCTATCCCTCGTTGGAGAGAGAGCGCCGCCCACCCGGCCTCCCTCGAAGGGGATAAGAGTGAACTGTGGGCTTCACCACACCGGGCGGAGCGGCCTAGACCTGACGGTGTGGCGCCCGAGCCGGGCCGGCCACTTCACCAGCTCTGATCCGAGGAGAACTGCCATGAGCGTGGCGTGGCCCTGCGACGACGCACCCAGCGATCGCTTCCCGATCTTCACGCGGGCGAACACCGGCGAGGTGTTCACCGACGCGGCGACGCCGCTGACCTGGAGCGCCTTCGGCCGCGGCGTCTACGATGCGGCCTACCGCGACGCGCTGTACCAGATCGGCGTCTTCACCCCCGCGGACTTCCGCCCGGAGGGGGAGTGCGAGGTCGTCGGATGTTTCGGCGGCTACGTCTACATCAACGTCTCGATCTCCCGGGTGCTCGCCGTGCGGACCCCGGGGATGACCGCCGAGGCGATCGACCGCTCGCTCTTCGGCGAGCACCCCGACGTGCGCCCGTACGCCCCGCACCCCGACGACGAGAACGCCGCGTGCACCGAGCGGATGGTCGCGTGGATGGGGTCGCTGTTCAGCGCGACCGACGTGCCCGAACTCGACGAGCATCGGCGCCGGATCGACGAGGTGGTGGCCGCGCGGCCACGGCTGAGCGAGCTCACCGACGCCGAGCTGGCCGCCCGCTACCGCTCGATGGTGCCGGAGATGCGCCCGGTCTTCGCGACCCACATGGTGCACCTCTACGCGACGAACATCCTCACCGGGCTGATCGCCCAGGTGGGCGAGGCGGTCGGCGACGGCGACCTGGTCGCGAAGGTGACCTCGGGGCTCGGTGAGGTCGACTCGGCGCAGCAGTCGTTCGATCTGTGGCGGTTGTCCCGGCAGGTGCGGAACTCGGCGGCGCTGACCGGCGCGTTCGCGGAGGGGATCGGTGGAGTCGTGGAGCGGATCGCCGCACTGGACTCCGCCGAGGCGCGCGAGTTCCTGGCGGGGTGGGACGCCTTCCTCGACGCTTGGGGATTCCTCGGCCCGAGCGTGTGGGAGGGCCGCTCGCCCACCTACCGCTCCGCGCCGGAGATCCCACTGCGCATGCTCGATCACGCGCGCCGGGTGCCGGACGAGCAGTCGCCGGAGCGGCGCACGGCCCACCTGGCGGCGGAGCGGGCCGAGGCGGTGGCGACCATCGCCGGCAAGCTCGACGAGGAGACCCGCGCGCAGTTCCTGGCGGCGGCCAACGGGGCAACCATCTTCCTGCCCGCTCGCGAGGCGACCAAGGTGCAGTGCACCCGGCTCTGCGAGGAGGCGCGGATGACGATGCGCGAGCTGGGCGGCCGGCTCGTCGCGCGCGGCGTGCTCGACCGCTGGGAGGACGTCCTGCTGCTCATGGACGACGAATTCGATGCCTTCCTGGCCGAACCGGAGGCGTACGCCGCCGTCGTCGCGGAGCGGAAGCAGACGCTGGAGGTGCTGGAGGGCAAGTGGCCGCCGTTCATCCTGGAGGGTGCCCCGCCCGCCATCGAGTCGTTCGCCGACCGCGACACCTCGATCGTCGATCCGGTGGCGAGCGGTGAAGTGCTGGCCGGCCTCGGCGTTGCACCGGGGGTGCACACCGGCCCGGCGCGGGTGGTCCGCTCCCTGATCGACGACGTCGACCTGGAGCCGGGCGACGTCCTGATCGCGATGACCACGGACTCCTCGTGGGGGCCGCTGTTCCTGTCGGCGGGCGCCGTGGTGTGCCAGACCGGTGCGGCGATCTCGCACGCGGCCATCGTGGCCAGGGAACTCGGCATCCCGGCGGCGGTCTCGGTCCAGGACTGCACGACCCGGATCATCGACGGCACGATCCTCACCGTCGACGGCAGCAGCGGCAAGGTGACCGTCGGCTGATCGGCCGGTGCGCGAAACGGCTCCGCCCCCAGTCCGGCATCCCGGACCGGGGGCGGTCGCGCTTCAGACCGCGGTCAGCCGATGGTCGTGGATCCAGACGGCGACGGCCTCGGCCCGGTTGGCCGCACCGGTCTTCCGCAGGATGCGCTTGACATGCGATTTCACCGTGCCCTCGGTAATGGTCAGGCGCCGCCCGATCTGGGCGTTCGTCAGCCCCTCGGCCATGAGCCGCACGACGTCGATCTCGCGCAGGGACAGCTGTCCGTCCGCGTCCCCCGCCTCGACGGCGGGGCGGGCGAGCCGCTCTGCCCGCTTCGGCGGCGCAGCATCGGATTCCGGGTGCGCGGCGGCGCCGGTCGCGCGGCGAGCAAGCGTGAGCGGGAGCTGCCTGCAGAAGTACTCGAGGGCGTCGACCTCCGTCCTGCTCGCCGGCCGCTCGCGGAACCGGCAGTCGGCATGGATCATGCCGACCAGCCGGAAGTCGTGGACGATCGGCACCATCCAGAAGGTCTTCGACCTGGACCGCCGCCAGAGCTCGAACCCCGAATTGCGCTCGCTCCGGCCGAGCATGGTGGTCTCGTCGACGTGGGCGCTGCGTTTGCCCACCGCCGCGGCGGGCAGCGTCAGCGCGATCTCCCGCTGCTCGCCGAGGTAGCCGTCGGCCCAGCCGCAGTCCTGGCGGGAATGGATCGAGCGCGGCCGCCAGGTGCCGCCGGAGACCAGCGAGAAGAGCGCGCGATCGTAGCCGAGCCGCACGACCTCCCGGGGGATCGCCGAGATCAGCTCATCGGCGCCCGCGCACCGGCTCAACCGCATCAGTGCCTCGCCGACGCGCTCGTGCAGCGCGATCACGGCGTTCCTGCGGTGTGCGGAGACCATGGCCTCGAGCCGACGCAGCAGGGTCAGCGCGTCCAGCAGATCGCGGGCATTGCCGGCATCGCGGCACAGGAGCGCCGAGATCGCCTCCCAGGCCCGGCCGATGGCGAGTGCGACGCCGTCCTCGTCGCGCAGGTTGTGCAGTTCGGCCATCGCGACCCGTCTGCGCACCGCGCGAAAGGTGTCGAGTGCCTGCACGACCAGGTCGGGCGGCAGTGGCTCCGGACCGTAGCGGTCCGCCCGGGGGGCAAGCACCGCCGGCTCTTCGAGAGATTGGAGCGAGCGAACCATGGCAATCCGTTCTGCCTGGTGCCGGTTTGACGACACGGTCATGCAGGTGAGCTGTATCACACTAAATATCGACCATAATATGGTGTGACCATTTGCGCAAGGGGGCCCGCTCACGCGTGCTTGCGCTGCGGCTCCTCCGGAGCGTCCGCCTCGTCCTCGGCGGGCTCGATCATCGGCGGCGTCCGGGTGTGTTGCGTCATGAGGCGGAACGCCTCGGCGGCATCGCGCGCGGTGATGGCGTCGGTGACGGCGCGGTGGGCGTCCAGCGACCGCCGCATCGCGGCGGGACCGCGATGCGCTTCGTTATCGGTCTGGCGCAGGATGGCTCGGGAGACCGCCTCCATGAAGGTGGAGAGCAGGTCGTTGTGGCTCGCGGTGGCCAGCGCGATGTGCCACCGGACCTTGCACTCGATGAAGGTCTCCAGCTCGGCCGTCGCGGCGGCGGCGCGCTTCTCGATCGAGCGCAGGGTGCGCAGGTCGGTGTCGGTGCGCCGCTCGGCCGCGAAGTACGCGCACCACGGCTCGATGACCTGCCGGGATTCGAACAGCATCTGGGTGCCCGGCGCCCAGCCCTGCAACTGCAGATCCACCGAGCTCATGAACATCGAAGCATCGGGCCGCGACACGATTGAACCGCCGCCGCGCCCCGGCTTGGTGGTGATCAGCCCCTGCTGCTGCAGTCGCTGCAGCGCCTCGCGCACGGCCGCGCGGGTGAGCCTGCTCTCCTCCACCAGGATCCGCTCGGGCGGCAGCTGGGTTCCGATCGTCAGCTCACCGCTCAGGATCTTCTCGCGGATCAGGTCGGCGTAGACCTCGGCGGGCCGCGGAACGTGCACGGCACCGATGTCGAGCCGGGCTCGCCTCGGGCCCACAGCGACCTCCTTCGCGGGTACGTCTGTCGCGCTGGCATCACCTTAAAGCCCCGGCACTGCGTTCCCGGCGTCCCCGAATGCCGATTGCCCCTTTCGGGAGAGCACCCGTGCCCCGGGCCACGCTCAGCCGTGCCGCTCCACGACGGCTCGCCAATGCCGCACCGCGGGTGCGTGCCAGGCCCGCCGCAACGCCAGCAATCGTGCCGCGGCGGCCCGGCCGGGCCAGGCAGGGATCAGCGCGCTGGGGATGTGCGGGTCGGTGACGAGGAGGTGCTGGAGCTCCTGGTCCAGGTGCAGGAGCGCGACGAAGTGCTCCGCGTCGTTCGCCGGGCGTACGGCGTGGAAGCGGTCGACGAGCCCGGCGTAGAGCTCGGCCAGCCCGGCCAGATCCCAGCCGCGCCGCACGATCTCCGCGACATCGAGGCCGATGCCGTCGGCCACGCCGACGAACGACAGGGTGGAGTCGGCGAGCCCCAGCTCGTCCAGGACCGCGCGGGAGCGCCGATGCCGCTGGGGGTGCGGCGAAACCCACACGGAGGGAAGGGGATTGCCGAAACCGTCCCAGCGCAGGGCGCGGTACACCCGGTCGCGGACCGCCCGCTGCTCGTTCGAGATGGTGATGATGGCGATCCGCCAGCGGCCGTCCCACCCGGCGTGCGGATCGGCCAGGTTCTCGACGCCTGCGATGCCCTCCTGGACGAGCGCGGTGCCCCGCGCGGTCAGGCGCCACCGGGTCGAGCGGCCATGCCGCTCCCGGTCGATCCAGCCGGACGAGGCGCAGCGGGCGATCGCCTGGCGCACGGCGGGCTCGGAGAAGCCGAGCCCGCCCATCGCGTCGAGGAAGGCCGCCGTCGGCGTGGCCGCCCCGGCCGGGAAGACGATGTCGCCCAGAATGTTCAGCAGCGTGGCCTGCGCGGTACGCGGCGCGGGGGACGGCGCGCGCGCCGCGCTCTCCGCGACGGCGTTCGGGGCGGACGGCACGCGGGCCATTCTGTCACGGAGGGCAGCCGTGCCGTGCCCGGTCACCTGCCGACGAAGGCCGGGGGGCGGCGCTCGAGGAAGGCGGCCCTGCCCTCGCGCCAGTCCGCGGTCGCGATCAGCCGCTGCTGCAGGGACGCCTCCAGCTCCAGCTGGTTCGCCAGCTGCGCGCGCGACCATGCGCGCACGGCCTGCTTGGTGGTCCCGTAGGCAGCGGTCGGCCCCTCGGCGAGCCGCCCGGCCAGCTCGGCGGTGTCCCCGGCGAGGTCGTCGCTGACCCGGCTGACCAGGTTCAGCTCGGCCGCGCGCGCGGCGTCGATGCGCTCGGCGAGCAGGAAGATCTCGACGGCCTTCGCCGGGCCGACGATCGAGGTCAGCAGCGCGGTGGCCCCGACGTCCGGTATCAGCCCGATGGCGCTGAACCGGAACTGCAGGAAGGCCGCGTCGCGGTCCGCGATCGCGATGTCGGCGGCGAGCGCGAGGCAGGCGCCCGCCCCGATGGCCGGGCCGTTGATCGCGGCGATGACCGGCTTCGGGGTATCGAGCAGGGCCAGGAACCCGGGGTGGAACCGGCGGCGCAGCGTGCCGGTCAGGTCGTCGTGCCCGGACGGGAGGGTGGGGAATCCGGTCGCGAGATCGGCGCCGGAGCAGAAGGCGCTGCCCGCGCCGGTCAGGACCACACAGCGCACCTCGTCATCGACCGAGACGGCCGTGAACGCGCGTTCCAGGCCGGCGCCGAGCGAGTCGTCCCAGGCGTTGCGGCGGTCCGGGCGGTCGAGGCAGACGGTCGCGATCTGATTCTTTACTGAAACAGTGACCGAATCATTGTATGTGTATAATGTCATGCGCACACTGTAACGCAGGTCACGCTCTGCGCACCACCGCGGCCGATCGGCCGACCGAGTGAAGGTCGTCATGGATCCACGAATTCGTCTCCCCGAGTCGTTGCTCGCTGCGCTGCCCGCCGCTCCGTCCGCGGCGGGGGCGGGCCCCGTGGCAGCCGCCTCGGTGGTATTGCTGCGCGAGGCCGCCGGAGAACCGGAGGTGTACCTGCAGCGAAGAGCCGCCGGAATGGCCTTCGCCGGCGGCAAACCGGTATTTCCCGGCGGCCGGGTCGACGCCGCGGACCACGTACCGGTGCCGCACTGGACCGGCCCCTCCGCGGAGCGCTGGGCGGCGTGGCTCGGCACGAGCGCGGCCACGGCGCGCGCGATCGTCGGCGCGGCGGTGCCGCGAGACCTTCGAGGAGACCGGGTACCTGCTCGCAACCCCCGTGCACGGTGACCATTCGGCGGCGCTGGACACCGCCGACTGGCGGGCCGACCGGGACCTGCTCGCCCGGCATGGGATCGGCCTCGCCGAGCTGTTCGAACGGCGCGGGCTCACCCTGCGCTCGGACTGGCTCGCCCCGTGGTCGGTGTGGATCACGCCGGAGTTCGAACCGCGCCGCTTCCACACCTGGTTCCTGCTCGCGCGCTGCCCCGTCGAGCAGCGGGTACTCGGCATCTCCGGCGAGTCGACGGCCGCGCGGTGGATCCGCCCCGACGACGCGCTCCGGCAGGCCGACCGCGACGAGCTGCCGCTGCTGCCGCCGCAGTACTGCACCTTCCTGGAACTGCACGGATTCCGTGCGCTCGACCAGCTCTTCGCGGCGCGGCGGGCGGCTCCGGTGGTCGCACCGGCGCTCGCCGTCGACGGCCGCGGCCCCTACCTCGCCCTCCCGGACGACTTGGTCGAGCTGGGCGTGCGGATCGGACACCGGATGTACGACACGACAGAGGAATTGCGATGACCGACGAGGCCACGACCGCCCTGCGCGGCTTCCGGCAGCACGCCCGCCGGAGCCCGGACGCGGTGCAGCTGATCTACTTCGACACCGTCCTTAACGCTGGCGAGGTCGACGACCTGTCCGACGCGCTGGCCGCAGCGCCGGAGCGCGACGGCGTCGGGCCCGGTGACCGGGTCGCCGTCTTCCTGCAGAACATGCCGCACCTGGTGCTCACCCTGCTCGCGTGCTGGAAGCTCGGGGCGGTGCTGGTGCCGATCAATCCGATGCTGCGCGGGCCCGAACTGCGGCATCACCTCGACGACTGCGGCGCGGTCGTGCTGGTGGCACTGGACGGGCTCTGGCAGCAGGTGGCCCGCGAGGTGGTCCCCGATACGGCGGTCCGGCGCTCGCTCGTCGTCTCCGGCCGCAGCATGCAGGGCCGCGACGACGCGCGGGTTGTCACCGCCGTGCCGATCGAGCCGGAGCCCGGCGTGCTCGACTTCGACGCGCTGCTCGCCGAGTTCGCCGGCGCCCGCCCGAGCCCACACGATCCGGAACCGGACGGGCTGGCGTTCCTGTGCTACACCTCCGGGACGACCGGCGCCCCGAAGGGCGCCATGTGCAGTCACCGCAATGTCATCGCGGTGACGGAGGCGACCTGCGCGGTCACCGGGATCGGCGCGGCGAGCCGGGTGCTCGCGCTGGCGCCGCTGTTCCACATCACCGGGCTGATGGTGCAGCTGATCCCGGCACTGGTGGCGGGCTGCCCGCTGATCCTGAGCTTCCGCTTCCACCCCGGCGTGATGCTCGACAGCATCCGCGAACACCGCCCGAGCTTCGCGGTGGGGCCGGTGACCGCCTACATCGGGCTGCTGCAGGACCAGACCTTTCGCTCGGCAAACTTCGCGAGCTTCGACCGGGTGTACAGCGGCGGGGCGCCCATCTCGCCCGCGACGGCGCGGTCGTTCGAGGAGCGGACCGGCAAGCAGCTGCTCGGTGCCTACGGCATGACGGAGGCGACCGCGGCGACCCACCTGACCCCCAAGGGCAGTCGCGTGCCGGTCGACCCGGGTACCGGCGCGCTCGCCGTCGGGATGCCGATCCCGGGCGTCTCGGTGCGGATCGTGGACGACGAGGGCCGCGAAGTCCCGCCGGGCAGCGCCGGTGAGGTGGTGCTCGCCGGCCCCGGCGTGGTCGGCGGCTACTGGAACCGGCCCGACGCTACCGCGGCCACCATCCGCGACGGACAGCTGTACTCCGGCGACATCGGGGTGACCGACGAGGCAGGCTGGCTGTTCCTCGTGGACCGCAAGAAGGACCTGATCAACTGCTCCGGCTTCAAGGTGTGGCCACGGGAGGTGGAGGACGCGCTCTACGAGCACCCAGGCGTTCTGGAGGCCGCGGTGGTCGGCGTTCCCGATCCGTACCGGGGCGAGACCGTCAAGGCCTACGTCTCGCTCCGCAGCCCGGGCTCGACCGAGCCCGCCGAGCTCGCCGCGTTCGTGCGCGAGCGGCTGGCGGCGTACAAGCGGCCCGACGCGATCGAGATCCTCGGCGAGCTGCCGAAGACGCCGAGCGGGAAGATCCTGCGCCGCGCGCTGCGCTCCGGCGCGCCGCACCCGCTGCCCGGCGCCACCCTCCGCTGACGATCCGAAAGGCTTGCCGCATCATGGATTTCGCATTCTCCGACGAGCAGGAGATGTTCCGCAGGGAGATCGGGAAGTTCGCCGAGAAGCAACTCGCCCCGCACTACCAGCGCGACGACGCCACCGGGCGGATGACCGCCTCCATCTTCACCGACATGGCCGCGGCCGGGCTCTTCGGCCTCCGCGTGCCCGAGCGCCTCGGCGGTGCCGGGGCGGACGCGGTGACCGTCGGGATCGCGGCCGAGGAGATCGCGCGGTCCAACGTCAACGCCGGCTACGCGCTGCTGTCCACCGCGCTGATCTGCGACATCTTCCTCGCAGCCGCCACCGCCGAGCAGCAGGCCCGGTGGCTGCCGCCGATCGCCGACGGCACCGTGATCCCGTCGCTGGCGCTGACCGAGCCCGGCCACGGCTCCGACGCCGCCGCCATCGAACTCCGCGCGGACCGGACGCCGGACGGCTGGACGCTCACCGGGGAGAAGACCTCGATCTCGCTCACCGAGGACGCCGACCACGTCGTGGTGTTCGCTCGGACCGGTGAGCTCGGCGCGCGCGGGGTGACGGCCTTCTACGTCGGGCTCGACCACCCCGCGGTGTCCCGGACCCGGCTCGACGACGTTGCGAACCGGGCCGCCGGACGCTGCTCGCTGTTCTTCGACGGGCTGCCTGTCACCGACGACGAGATGGTCGGCGCCGAGGGCTCCGGTTTCGTCTCGGTGATGCGGGGCTTCGATACTCGCGCGCGATCATCGGCCTGCTCGCCCTGGGGACGGCGAGCGCCGCGCTCGACGACGCCGTCGACTACGCCAGGAATCGCAGCACCTTCGGCGCCCCGATCAGCACCCGGCAGGGAGTGGCGTTCCCCCTGGTCGAGCACCTCACCTACATCGCGGGCGCCCGGCATCTGTGCTACGAGGCGCTGTGGCGCAAGGACCGGGGCCTGGAGCACACCACCGTGGCCAGCATGGTGAAGTGGTGGGCGCCCAAGGCGGCGGTGGAGGCCATCCACCAGGCCCTGCTCACCTACGGCCACGCCGCCTGGTCGGCCGAGAACCCGCAGGCGCAGCGGATGCGCGACGCCATGGGATTCGAGATCGCCGACGGCACCGCCCAGATCGCCAAACTCGTGGTCGCACGGTCGATCTTCGGCAGGCAGTACGCACCGTGACCGACCTGCCCCGACCGAGGAGACGACCATGACCACCTCCCTCACCGGCCGCTCCTACCGCCCGGCCAGCACCGAGACCCCGCTGCTGCCCGGCACCGTCGGCGATCTGCTGCACGCCGCGGCCGCCGCGGCGCCCGACCGCCTCGCGGTGATCGACGGTGCGCCCGGCGCCGCGCGATCGTGGAGCTATCGGCAGTTCCTCGACATCGCGCGGCGCTGCGCCGCCGCGCTGTCCGAACGCTACGGCCCCCGTGCGCGGGTGGCGGTGTGGGCGGCCAACAGCCCCGAGTGGCTCATCGCGCAGCAGGCGGCGGCGCTGGCCGGCGCCGAACTCGTCGCGATCAACCCGGCCTACACCGCGAGCGAGCTGGACTACGTCCTGCGCGATTCCAGAGCCGTCGTCCTCCTCCACAGTGACCGGCATCGGGGCGTGGATCTGGGCGCGGTCGCCGAGCGCGCGGTCGCCGAGATCGAGCCGCTCACGGCCGCCTTCGGGCTCGCCGGGTGGATCGAGCGCACCGCGGCGGAGGAGGCGGACCCGGCGGAGCTGCCCGCGGTCTCGGAGCGGGATGTCGCGGTCGTCCAGTACACCTCGGGCACCACCGGCGCGCCCAAGGGCGTGCTCATCTCCCACCACGCCATGGTCAATTCGGCGAACCTGGTGGCGCGCCGCGCCGGTATCGAGCCCGGCTGCGTCTACGTCAACCCGATGCCGACCTTCCACATCGGGTCCTGCGGCACGGTCACCCTCGGCACGATCAGCAGCGCGGGCATACAGGTGATCCTGCCCGGCTTCGACCCCGCGGCGGTGCTCGACGCGGTGGAGCGGCACCGGGCCACGGCACTGCTCGCGGTGCCGACCATGCTGATCGCGATGCTCGAGCAGCCCGGCCTCGGGCAGCGGGAGCTGTCCTTGCTGCGGGTGGTGTGCACCGGCGGCTCGACCGCCTCCGCCGATCTCGTCCGGCCGCCCGGCTACCCGGCGTGATGATGCGCGCTCTGGCCGACCTCGCCGAAACCCACCCGTGGCAGGAGACCCGGCCGGGCTTTTACGGCACCGGCATCCTGGTGCGCAGTAACCCCGTCGGCGTCGTGGGGGCGGTCACGCCCTGGAACATGCCGATGCTCATGGTCGTCGCGAAATTGATTCCCGCCCTGCTCGCGGGCTGCACCATCGTGCTCAAACCGTCACCCGAGACACCGCTGGACGCCTACCTCATGGCCGAACTACTCGCACAGAGCGAGGTGCCGCCCGGCGTCGTATCGATCCTGCCGGGCGACCGTGCGGCCGGGGAGTACCTCGTCGCCCACCCCGGAATCGACAAGGTCTCCTTCACCGGATCCACCGCCGCCGGTCGAAAGGTCGCGGCCGCGTGCGGCGCCGCGCTCAAACGCGTCGGGCTGGAGCTCGGCGGCAAATCGGCGGCCGTGGTCCTCGACGACGCCGACCCGGCAGCAGTCGCGGCCGGTGTGCAAGTGGCGGGACTGATGAACAGCGGCCAGGCCTGCGTGGCGCAGACGAGGATCCTGGTGCCGCGCCACCGCGCGCCGGAATTCGTGGACGCGTTGGCCGCCATGGTCGACGGGCTGGCGGTGGGAGACCCGTTCGACGAGGCCACGCGCATCGGCCCGATGGTCTCCGCCCGGCAGCGCGAGCGGGTGCGCGGATACATCGAACAGGGGATCGGCGAGGGGGCACGTGTAGTGGCCGGCGGAGCAGGCACGCCGGAAGGCATGGACAGGGGCTGGTATGTGCGGCCGACTCTGTTCTCCGATGTCGACTCCGCCATGAGTATCGCCCAGGAGCAAATTTTCGGTCCGGTACTGGCCGTGCTGCAGTACGTCGATATCGACGACGCGGTGCGACTCGCCGACGACACAGCCTACGGGCTGTCGGGCTCGGTGTGGACGCCGGATACCGACCGCGGACTCGCGGTCGCCGGCCGGATCCGTGCCGGCACCTTCGGTATCAATCAGGCCTACAGTATGGATCCGCACGCCCCCTTCGGCGGGGTCAAGGCCAGTGGAATCGGACAGGAATTCGGTCGCGAAGGGCTGGCGCAGTACCTGGAAACCCAATCGATCTCCGGACTCGGACCGTGAGGCAGTCGGCTGCCATATCGACTTCACCGCGACCCACATCTGCGTAGACGTGCACCTGGTACCACGAGTTCGCGGATCGTTATCGCCTCCGGCCCGGTTCGATGGGGAGTGTCTAATTCTGAGTGAGGCGGGCGATGTCCAGTGCCGGGCCGCCCCCATCACTCGACAGCATCGGTCGACTGGTGCCCCGACTGTGACGAGGCTGTCTATCGCCGGGTAGAACCGCCTGTGGGCCAGCCGTGTCGACCGGATGGCGCTACTACGAATCGCAAGGCGATCAGTCCGGGCGCCGCAAGTCCCCGATGACGGATCACCAGGCGGCTTGGATATGTTCGCCGGCCACGAGTGTGGCACCGAGGAGGGCATGGGGCGACGGGCAGCCACGCGGTCCGCCGCCGCGAGCTCTCGTCCTCGGATGTGCTCGCGTCGGCTCCGGTCAACGGCCCGCTCACCGAGCTGATGCTGCCCGCCGGCTCCACCGGGGTGATCGCGGTGGTGCTCGGCTCGCCCGCCCGCCCGCCCGGCCCACCCGAGCCGTGCCGACCGGCTGGGGACAGGGCGGAGGTGACACCACCGCCGCCACCCCGCACTGCACGCTCCCGTGCTCGACGCTGCCACCGACCCGTGCCTACGCTCGTGCACAACTAAATTGTGGTCAACTCAAATGTGCGCTACTTTGTCGGGGTGAACGAACTCGCCCTCGATCAGCAGCTCTGCTTCGCGCTGTACAAGGCGTCGCGGGCGGTGACTTCCGCTTACCGGCCCGCGCTCGCCGAGCTCGGCATCACCTATCCGCAGTACCTGGTCATGCTGGCGCTGTGGGAGCGGGACGGGCGCGGTGTGCGCGACCTCGGTGACGAACTGGAGCTCGATACTGGGACGCTCTCGCCGCTGCTGCGGCGCCTCGAGGGCAGGCATCTGGTGCGCCGCGAACGTCTGGCTGCCGACGAGCGGCGGGTCACGGTGCACCTCACCGAGGCCGGGGTGGCGCTGCGGGAGCGCGCGATCGCGGTGCCGCTGCTGCTCGCGTCGTGCTCCGGGCTTTCCGGGGAGGCCGTGGCGGAGCTCCGCTCGACCCTCGACCGGCTGACCCGCACCGTGCGCGAGGCGGCGTGACACCTCGATTCGACGACATTCGACGACAGGAGAAGAGATGAAAGCCATCTATACCGCCGAGGCGATCGCGAGTGGCGACGGACGTAACGGCACCGGACGCACCTCGGACGGCAAGCTCGAGGTGGCCCTGGCCGTGCCGCCCGAGATGGGTGGTTCGGGCCAGGGGACGAACCCCGAGCAGCTGTTCGCCGTCGGATACGCGGCCTGCTACCACTCCGCCCTGCGCCTGGTGGCCAAGCAGGAAGGCGCGAACGTCGACGACTCGTCCGTCGGCGCACGGGTCGGCATCGGACCGCTCGACGGTGGCGCCTTCGGGCTCGAGGTCACCCTGGAGGTGACGCTGCCGCATCTGGATCACGGCACGGCGCAGAGCCTGGCCGATAAGGCCCACCAGGTGTGCCCGTACTCGAACGCCACGCGCGGCAACATCGACGTCACGATCACCGTCACCGACGACTGATCCCGGTGCGCGGACGGCGCCCGGGGCATGGATCCCGCGACTGCCGGCCCCGCTGCGAGGTCTCCGGTAACTCGGCCGATTCCGGTCGACGAACCGCCGGAGACCTCGTTGCGTTCCGGGGTGCCCGGGGTGTTCTCAACTGTGCCGCTGCGCGTGACACGGTGCAGGTGGCCCGGACGCCGTGCCCGTTCCCGCGGCTGCGGTGTGTGCTGCCGGGTCAGCGCGTCGTAGGTGGCGGGCAGGCGGGTGAGTAGTACGTCGTCCACCCGCGGGATGATCGACTTCTGACGGGCCAGCGCAAGGTTCAGGAGACCAGGGAACAGGGCGCCGTGCCGGGGGGCGGGGGAGCGGCGACATCTACCTCCCGCCAGGGCGGGACGCCTCTCATCAGGGTTGGTCGCAATCCCCGGTCCGCGGTGCTCGCGCGGTGCGGTCCGGTGGCGCTCCGCGTGGTCAACCGGCGGAACAGACGGACGTAGCGGGTTCGGCCGGTGCACCGGGTGCCGGTTCGAGCCGGGCTCGTTCGCGGGTCAGTGCGATGCGCACATACCGCTTCCCCTCCAGAACATGTGAGTTCACGAGCGCGATCGCCAGCGGCAAGGCCTCGTCGCGGACCGCGCGCAGGATATCGGCGTGTTGGGAACAGGTTCGCCCGACCCGGTCCAAGCCACCGAATTCGCGCATCCGCGCGCTGTGCAAGTCCGATCGACGGCCTGCAGCATGGGCAGTAGTACCGATCCGCCGGCTGCGGCCGCGAGGCTCTCGTCTGGGTAGAAGTCCGCGGCGGCGTACCTGTCGAGAAATACGAACCGGGCCGAGTTCGGCCGGTCGTCCGCGAGCGCTGGTGCCAGCAGGGCATGGGAGCCGGTTGGTTGCCACGACCATCTCTACAGGTAGCGCCCGATTATGGGCGGTCGGTCGCGGGGTGTATCTCTGGGGACATCGATTCTTGGCCTGTCGCGTTCGAAATGTAATTCAGGCATTTGTACAGTCGCTTTTTCGCCTCGGAATGGGTGATACTCTGAGGTGGGCTTTCGGGCAGAATCAGTGTATGGGTGAAATCGACTTGTTCAGTACCCAACGCCATGTGGTCGCCGAGGTCACGGCCGAATTGGCGGAAGCTGGATTCTCCGATGCCCACGAGATCGGGCGTGGCGGGTTCGGTGTGGTCTACCGATGTACTCAGGCCGGATTGGATCGGATCGTCGCGGTCAAAATTCTCACCGCCGGCCTCGATCAGGAGAATCGGGAGCGGTTCGTCCGGGAGCAGCGGGCGATGGCCCAGCTGACCGGGCATCCGAATATTGTCGAAGTGCTGCAGGTGGGCACCACCGCGTCCGGATTTCCTTATCTGGTGATGCCCTACTATCCGCAAGGCTCTGTCCACGGCCGGATACGCAGCGGCGGTCCCCTGTCGATGGAGGAGACCCTGCGGTTGGGTATCAAAATCGCGGGTGCGATCGAGACCGCGCATCGTCTGGGGATTCTGCATCGCGATATCAAACCGGGCAATATTCTGATCACCGATTATGGCGAGCCGGCACTGACGGATTTCGGTATCGCCCGTCTCGCCGGGAGCTTCCGCACCGCTGCCGGCGCAGTGGCGGGTTCACCGGCCTTCACGGCCCCGGAGGTACTGGCGGGGGAGGAGGCTACCCCCGCGGGGGACGTTTACGGGCTCGGTGCGACGTTGTTCGCCGTGTTGACCGGGCATGCGGCGTTCGAGCGGCACAGCGGCGAACAAGTAGTGGCCCAGTTCCTCCGGATCACCACGCAGCCGGTACCGAACCTGCGCGACGACGGTGTCGCCGAGGATCTCGCACAATGTGTGGAGCGTGCTATGGCCCGTGCCCCGGACCAGCGGCCCAGCGCGGCGACCTTGGGTGGGGAACTGCAGCAGCTACAGACGGTGTATGGGTGGCCGGTCGACGAAATGGCGCTACGGGTCGAAGTAGGTACTCGGCCGCAGGGAGAATCCCCAGTGCCGGTGATCGGGCCGTCGACCGGCCGACTGCGGACTCGGCGTCCGGTCGCGTCCAGATCATTGGGCGGTGCAAAGGGAACGTTACCCCTCGACCTGACGAGCTTCGTCGGCCGTAGAACGGAATTGACCGAGACGAAGAATCTGCTGAGGAATTCCCGGCTGGTAACCGTGACCGGAATCGGCGGGGTGGGGAAGACACGTCTGGCGTTACGCGCGGCGAGTGGTGTGCGACAAGATTTCGCCGACGGTGTGTGGCTGGTGGAGCTCGGAGATCTTCGCGACGGTGTACTGGTTCCAGCGGTGATCGCCGCCGCGGTG
Source organism: Nocardia sp. NPDC050799 (assembly GCF_040654015.1). Lineage (NCBI taxonomy): Bacteria > Bacillati > Actinomycetota > Actinomycetes > Mycobacteriales > Nocardiaceae > Nocardia > Nocardia sp. NPDC050799. The sequence goes on along the minus strand of NZ_JBFAHF010000032.1, from coordinate 22,093 downwards.
GGATTACGTCCATCCGGGCAACCGCTGCTGGAAGTCTTGGTCGAATACCTGGCGTCACGACAACTACTGCTCGTGCTCGACAACTGCGAACACCTCGTGGACGACACCGCGAAAACCGCCGAACATCTACTTCTGACCTGCCCGGACCTGCGGATCCTGGCCACCAGCCGCGAGGCCTTGAGCGTAGCCGGGGAAGTGGTCGAACGGGTACCCTCGCTATCTGTTCCGGACCAGAACCGGCAACCGTCGTTGGTGGCCGCGCCGCGCTACGACGCGCTCGCCCTGTTCGCCGACAGGGCGTCCGCGGCAGTGCCCGGCTTCGCGCTCACCGAGGACAATGTCACCACAGTCGCCGAGATCTGCCGCCAACTTGACGGGCTGCCGCTACTCATCGAGTTGGCGGCGGCCCGGCTGCGGGCATTGTCCCCCGAGCAGATCCTGCAACGGTTGACCGATCGGTTCGCGCTACTGACCAGCCGCGACCGCAGCGCACCCAGTCGCCACCGGACCGTGCGATGGTGCGTCGACTGGAGTTATTCCCTGTGTAACCCGGCGGAACAAACGATCTGGGCTCAGGCCTCGGTTTTCGCCGGCAGCTTCGAGCTCGATGCCGCGGAACAGGTATTTCGGTCCGAACCTGGGACGGATGACCTTCTCGACATCTTGGCGGGCCTAGTCGACAAGTCCATCCTGATCCGCGAAGAAACGGATTCCGTGGTGCGATTCCGGCTACTCGAGACAATGCGCGACTACGGTCGCGAGAAGCTCCGAGAAGTCGGTGAGTACACCGAACTGCGGTGCCGGCATCGGGACTGGTGCTTGCGGCTGGCCGAGAATGCCCAGGCCAATTGGATCGGACCGGCCCAACTCGGCTGGATCGCTCGCCTCGACCGTGAAATACCTAATCTACGAGCAGCATTGGACTTCTGCCTGGCAGACGACGGCTCGGAGTCCGGTGCCGCGTTGTCGCTGGCGTCGGCGCTGCGGCTGTTCTGGGTAGCGCACGGACAGGTGGACGAGGCGCGCTACTGGCTCGGGCGCGCCCTCGCGCACAGCTCCGTGGATGCACCGGCTCTCCGTGCCAAGGCGTTGCACGCAGCTTGTGTATCGGCAGAAATCCAGGGCGACTCCACCGCCGCGGCCGCGCTGATTCTCGAGGCGACAGCCCTCGCTGATCGGACCGAAGACCCTCTCGTAGAGGCGTACGCGTATCTCGCCCGAGGTATGCACGCCATTTTCGGCGACGAACCGCAGCAGGCGCACACACCGCTGCATGCCGCCCTCGAGAGATTCGAAGACCAGGGGGAGGCCTACGGGCAGATCATTGCCCTCCTTTCACTCGGATTGGCGCACGAACTGCAGCACGACAGCGCAGCCGCCCTTCCGTACCACGAAAGAGCTCTGGCAGTGATCGAGTCGCATCACGACGACGTCTACCGGGCAGCCGCCCTGTGGGCCACGGCGTTGTCCGCATGGCGCCAGGGCGACCTGGACCGCCCGTCGAGGCTGCTGCGGCAGGCGCTGCGGTTGACCAGACAACTCGACGATCCCCTCATGGCCGCGACAATCGTGGAAACGCTGGCCTGGGTCGTGCGCGCCGGGGGCGATGCGCGCAAAGCCGCGGTCTTCATGGGCGCCGCGGAGAAACTCACTCAGGCCACCGGCAGCACAGCAGCGTTGTTACCGAAGCTGAGAGTCGACCATGAGGACTGCGAGCAGGCAACTCGACGCACCTTGGGCGGGAAAGGATATGCCGCCGCCTACCGCAAAGGCCACTCCATGGACTTCGACGCCATTGCCGACTACGTGCTGGAGGAACATTCACAGGCTGCGGGCACTGGATCCTCGTCGGAGTTGACCAAACGCGAGCGCGAGGTGGCCCAGCTCGTCGCAAAGGGGCTGACGAACAAGGCGATCGCCGCCCGCCTGGTCATCTCACAGCGCACAGCGCAAGGGCACGTCGAACACATCCTGACGAAACTCGGATTCGCTTCGCGTGCCCAGATCGCCGCATGGGTCGTCGAGCAGAGCCCTTCACCGAGCAGTTGATGTTCATGAGAACGTCTGCTCGGTCGTACGTGAAGTCGGCCGACGTGTTCTCCACAACACCTTGTCCAGGCATCACCTGGACCCCTGCGAGGCGACGTCCTGATTCTCGGGTGTTCAAAGCCCTTAAACTCCATGATTTTAGGAGCTCCCCGCACTCAGCGCCTCGCCCAGCGGATGTAGGAAGCGCCGTCATGTGCGCCGGAAATTCAGGAGTTGCTCCTCGGGAGCGGCACCACCGAACACGGCCCATCGAATCGCGAAGACGATTGGTGAGAGGAACCTCGCAAGGGTTCACCATGGGTGGGACGCGCCGTGCGCCCATTGCCGCCACCGTGCAATCACACCCATTGGCCCACGGTGAGGGATGGCCGACCTCGATAAGAACGGGGCAGGAATCTCAGGGGGCTGAAACGTGTACTGTGGTGGCATGCACACCAAATGTGTGCACACCTGTTGCGAAAACAGTGTTCTGATCCCCCTCCGGACACATATCTCCCTCTTTCTACCTGCTGTTATGTGGTGTGAGCATCAATTGCGCGGACTGTATGCGCAGGTCAGCAGCGTGGGGGTTCGAGTCGGGTTCAGCTGAGACAGTCCTTAAATCAACTCGCACACGTGTCCTTTCGCGGCGACCAACCCCCCTTCGGGGCCTGTCGAATGCCGGAAACCTGAATCCGTCCCGTGCGCGGGGACGAGGTGCGAGCGTCCTCGCCCGCCGTGGGCTACACCGTCGCAAGGCCGGATGAGCGGCAGCATGTAGCGCGTGACCAGTGTGGGCGGGCGGGTGGCGCGACGATCGAACCGGCGCGGCATCGTCGGGACCGGGGAGCCGATTCCCGACTGCGAATCCGTGGAGCTTGCGAGCTGGGTACTCGATTCGGGCGCCGTCAACGGAAACGTCATATCGACTGGCGTGCTGAGCTGGTGTGCCGGATTCTCCGGCGGCCCACCCTTTGTGGCGTCCAACCTGATTGTGGTCCGAAATATGTTGAGCCACAGCGGTTATTCCGCAACTTGTCGGATTGGGCCGATAATGTGGAGGTATCACCTGTAGCAGGGAGGGGTGATCCTGATGCTCGTCATCGCCAATAAGAGAGATCAGTTCAGAGTGAGTTCTGAGAACGCGTTGCGCTGCACCGCAGCGTATTTGACAATCTCTTCGTGGGTGATGCGGTGGTGACCGACAAGCTGTGGGCCAGGTTGGAGTCGTTCTGTGGGTGGCCGCATGACCCAAGCGGCCCAGTGTGACGCGGAGCAGTTGCTTGCGTCGCCCGCTCTTGCTGCCTGGAGTTTGTGCCCAGCTCGAGCGGGTATGCGACGGCGGTGGACGCGAACGAGCGCTGGAGAGCCGGTGAGGCTGGTGAGCGGGTCTCGGTGTTGTTGATCGCGGATCCGGGCAAGCCCGCCGCTGTCGCGGAACGCCTCGCGGAGTGCCTGCCGGGACGCCTGCGAGGCCGTGGCAGGGTCGAGCGCCAGTGGTCGACGTGTGTGCGTCTCGAGCCCTATCACCTCGCCGAGGGAGCGGATTTCGCCGAGGTGATCGACGCGGTTGATCCGTCCGCGGAATCCGAGGACCTCGTCGTGTACCTCACCGATCTGCCGCGCCGTGAGGACACGCTGCCGGTGGTGGCCGATGTCAGTGCGGACCACCGATTCGCGCTCATCTCTGTGCCCGGGGTGGGCGGCATCGCGATCGAGCGACGCGTCCGCACTGTCACCGAACTCGCGATCACTCACATGCTCGGTGACCCGGAACTCACGTCTGCCCGGGCGGCGCGACGGTTTCCGTCTGTGCAGATCGCGAGCGGCATCCGGTACTTCGCACCGCCGGGACTGCGGCGATTGCGCCTGCTGTTGGGGATGGTGCGGGCCAACCGGCCGTGGCGACTGGTCACCGGACTCTCGAAGGTACTCGTCGGTGCGTTCGCGACCGGAGCGATCGCGCTGGCCACCGACACGATCTGGATGTTCGCCGACACGATGGGTTCATGGAGTATGAGCGCGGCGACGGTCCTGTCGGTCGTGGCGATGATTCTGTGGCTGATCCTCGACCACGAACTCTGGGAGCGACCGCGGTCGACAGTCGAACGCGATCGCTCGGTGCTGTACAACCTGGCGACCGTGATCACTCTGGTCGTCGGCGTCGGCGTCCTGTATGTGGCCCTGTTCTGCCTGCTGCTGTTTACCGCGTGCCTGACTCTTTCTCCGGAACTGCTGTCCCCCGTCCTGGGTCATGGGGTGAACTTCTCCGATTACCTCACCCTTGCTTGGCTGCTGGCGTCTATCGCGACCATCGGTGGAGCACTCGGGTCCGGTCTCGAGGACGACACTGCGGTCAAGGAGGCGGCCTACGGGGCCCGCCAGCGCCAGCGCATCGACGAACAACGGAGTGGCTCGGACCATGCGTGATGGGCATGGCGAATGCGGCCGCTGCGGGCCCGCGACGCTCTGTTCTGACCGCGCGGCGCTGGTCTGCGGTTACGGTGTGGCGGTGTCGGCCGGGGTGGTTGCTGCCGTGCCTGCTGGGTGGGTGGTGAGGAAGTTGTCGACGAGTCGGGCGCAGTCGTCGTGGTCGATGGTGCGCAGTCCGGTGAGGCGGGCGAATACGATCGGGCCGAGGAGTTGGATGAGGGCGAAGGTGGTGTCGAGCTCGCCGACCACGGCGCGGGCGTCGGGGCTGGTGAGGATGTGGTCGAAGGGTTGGCGGTACTGCTCGATGACGCGGGCGCGTAGCGAGGTGACAGCGGCCGGATCGGGGTGGCGGCGGTCGGGGTCGGGATGGTCGTCGCCGAGGGATCCCATAGCCAGCCAGGCCAGGGTGGTCATCTGTACCGGGGCCTGTTCGATGAGGTCGGCCTGGGTGGTGAGCAGCGCGATGAGCCGCTCGCGCACGGGTCCGGTGTCGGTGGGGGTGTCGACGTGGGGGAGTAGCCGTTCGAAGGTCGCCGCGAGCAGGTGGTTGGTGCTGCCGAAGTGCCGGTAGAGGGTGGCGCGGGCGACCTTCGACACGCGGGTGACCGCTTCGACGGTGACCGCTTCGACACCGCCCGTGGACAGCAGATGGGTGGCCGCGTCGAGCAACCGGTTGCGTGAGCGTGCCAGCCGCGGGTCGGCCTGCTCGTCGGTCGCGGTGAGCGGGTCGGTCGCGGCGGGTTCCGGGTCGGTCATGGACGCGCGCTCCTCCGATTCGTGTCGTTCAACCCTGAGTGTATGTGGACACTATCCCACACTCCGACCACTATGATACTAATGGTCTCGCACAGAGACCATTGGTCTTCAATGTCGGGAGGTGCCGGTGAACACACCGGGGACGGACACTGTCGAGATCGCCAGGTGGACCAGGGGCCAGTGGTGGATGCTGACCGTGTCGTGCCTGGCGGTGGCGCTGGTGGTCGCGGCCATGGCGGCGTTGTATTCGGCGTTGCCGCAGATCGCGGTAGCGACCGGGGCGACGCAGGCCCAGCTGACCTGGATCGTCGATGGCTACACGCTGGTGCTGGCGTGTCTGGTGCTGCCCGCCGGAGCCGTCGGTGACCGTTACGGGCGCCGCGGAGTGCTGGTGGCGGGGCTGGCGGTGTTCGCGGTCGCGTCGGCGCTGCCGCTGCTGCTCGCCGACCCGGTGTGGCTGATCGCGGCGCGTGCGCTGGCCGGGGCGGGCGCGGCGCTGGTGATGCCCTCGACGCTGTCGATCCTGACCGCGGGCTTCGCCGCTGCTCATCGCGGCCGGGCGGTGGGGATGTGGGCCGGGGTCGCCGGGTCCGGGGCGGTGCTGGGCATCGTCGGTGCCGGGGTGCTGCTCGACCGGTGGTCGTGGCCCTCGGTGTTCGTCGGGTTGACCGTGGCCGGGCTGGTGCTGGCGGGGTTGTCGTGCACCATCGAAGAGTCCCGCCAGCGGGAGCATCCACCGGTGGACTGGGTGGGCGCGGCGGCGGTGGCCGTCGCGGTCGCGGCGATCGTGTTCGCCGCGATCGAGGTCCCCGCGCGCGGCTGGGCCGACCCGCTCGTCGCCGCAACCGCCGGGGTCGGCGTCCTGGCGACGGTGGCGTTCGTGGTCGTCGAGCTGCGATCGGCGGCGCCGCTGCTGGATGTGCGGTTGTTCGCCCGCCGCGGTTTCGGTGCCGGCTCGCTGTCGGTGACCATCCAGTTCCTGGTCACCTTCGGAGTGTTCCTGCTGCTGGTGCAGTACCTGCAGCTGATCCTCGGCTACGGGCCACTGGCCTCGGCGGCGGCGTTGGCGCCGATGGTAGCGCCGATGGTCGTGATCTCGGTAATCGCACCGGGGCTGTCGAGCCTTGTCGGGCTGCGGGCGATGACCGTTGCCGGCCTGCTCACCATCGCCGCCGGACTGGTGCTGGTGAGCAGGTTGACCGTCGCCGCGCACTACCTCGATCTGCTGTGGCCGCTGCTGATCATGAGCGCGGGCCTGGGATTGTGCACCGCCCCCGCGACCTACGCGATCGTCGCCGACACCCCCGAAGCCAAACAAGGGGTCGCCGCCGCGGTCAACGACGCCGCCCGCGAGATCGGCGCCGCGATCGGAATCGCCGTGGCCGGCAGCGTGCTTGCCGCCGGCTACACCCACCGCATCCAGCCCGCGCTGCCCCGGCTGCCCGAGCCCGCCCGCGGCCCGGTCGCCGATTCCTTGGCCGCCGCCCTGCAGATCGCCGACCAAGCAGGCCCTGCGGCCCGGCCGTTGGCCGAGTTCGCCAAGGCCGCATTCGTGCACGGCAGCAGCCAGGCCGCGCTTGCGCTGGCCGCCCTCACCGCCGGTGGGGCGATCGTGCTGGCGGTCCTCGCTCCCGGCCCAACCACCCGCTGGGCCCGCACACGACGTCCGCTCGCGTCCACGAAGTCCCGCTGAGGCACTCCCGTCTCGTGAAAGACGGCTGTCATGACGGGCTATCGCACGACCATCGTCGACATCGACCAGTTCCTGAACCCACGACGCACCACCCCCACATACACCGATAACGCCCCAGCCGCGACCGCGACGACGCTCACCGCACACCAAGACCGACAACGCCCGCAGATGGACAGACCCTGACGTGTTCCGCAAGTTTCCAATTCAGAGCTTGTTGGCGAGTACGTCGAGCTTGCTGATTTCGGGCGGCGCAGCGAAGAGTTCGTCGGCGCGCTCGCCGAGAGCTTTGCCGACCGGCCCATTGAGATGTGTTTCGCGGGCCGCCCGGTCCGGGAATGCGTCAATAATTCCGAACGTCGAGGGGCCGAACCAGACCGCGAACCAGGGCTTCGTGCCGGGCTCCTGCTCGACGAGTGGCAGCGCCGATCGGAGGAATTCCTCGACCGCGTCTTCCTTACCGGGTTTGGCCTCGAGTCGGACCAGCAGCGCCTTGGTGGCCCTGTCGGATCTCCTGTTCGAAGTGGCGGACATGGTCCAGCATCACACCATCGACCGGTGAAGGAAGGAGCCGCCCGAGCCCACAAATCAATGAAACCGATCCCACCTCTGGCGATCGCGGAGCCGAAAGAGGAGACTCCAAGATGGAGCGAATGCGACGCCTGGAGTGCGCCCGCTGTTGGTCGCCCGTAACGCGAAACAGTTGGTCACTTTGGTGTCGGCTTCAGGTTCTGTGCGGTGTCGCGTTCTATGCGGTGTCGCGTCGTCTGCCCCAGCAGACGGATTCATTCGGTCGGTCGCTCACGTGTAACCGCCTGTGGTGGCTTGGCCGGGCATCATCCGGAAACGCCGCATGTCAGGGAGTGTCGAGATGAAAGCGCTTGTGTACGACGGGCCACGTGAGGTTCACGTGAAGGATGTGCCCGATGCGAGGATCGAGCAGCCGACCGATGTGCTGGTAAAGATCACCAGCACCAACATTTGCGGGTCGGATCTACACATGTACGAGGGCCGCACCGATCTGGAGCCCGGGATGGTCCTCGGTCACGAGAATTTGGGGATCGTCGCAGAGGTGGGCGATGCGGTGGTCAAGGTCAGCACCGGGGACCGGGTGTGTCTACCGTTCAACATCGGTTGCGGTTTCTGCCGCAACTGCGAGGAAGGGTTGACCGCGTTCTGCCTGACAGTGCACCCGGATCCGAAGATGGCCGGTGCCGCGTTCGGTTTCGCCGGGATGGGGCCGTTCTGGGGCGGGCAGGCGGAGTATCTGCGAGTGCCGTTCGGTGACTTCAATTGCCTGCGACTGCCCGAGGACGCCCAGGACAAGGAAGCCGACTATGTGATGCTTTCCGATATCTTCCCCACCGGTTGGCACTGCACCCGCCTGGCCGATATGCAGCCCGGGGATTCGATGGTGGTCTACGGGGCCGGGCCGGTCGGTCTGATGGCGGCGTACTCGGCGATGATCCAGGGCGCGAGCCAGGTGATGATCGTCGATCGTCATCCCGACCGGTTGCGGCTCGCCGAGCAGATCGGGGTCACACCCATCGACGACTCCATCGGTGACCCGGTCGAGCAGGTCCTCGATATGACCGGCGGGCGCGGCGCCGATAAGGGCTGTGAGTGCGTCGGGTACCAGGCGCACGACCCGCAAGGTCACGAGGACGCCGCGATGACGATGAATCGGCTCGTCGACTCGGTGCGTTTCACCGGACATATCGGCGTGGTCGGTATTTTCCTGCCTCAGGACCGCAACGCCCCTGACGAACTCGAACGAGACGGCAAGATTGCCTTCGACATGGGGAAATTCTGGTTCAAGGGGCAGAAGGCCGGCACCGGGCAGGCCAATGTCAAGCATTACAACCGGCAGCTGCGTGACCTGATCCACCAGGGCCGGGCCACACCGTCCTGGATCATCTCTCATGAGCTCCCGCTGGCCGAGGCCGAGGTCGGCTACCAGCATTTCGATGCCCGCGACGACGGATGGACCAAAGTCGTACTGCATCCGTGAGGCGGCCCTGACCGAGAGGAGCACAACAATGACAACAGCACTGCAGGGCACGCCGATCGCGGCACTGGTTACTGGCATGATCGAAGGCGTCGAATTCGGGCGACCCCCGGTGGGACAAGCCGGTGGGTATATAGAGTTGCTGTCTTCGCAGCCGGGCGAAATCCGTACACCCGATAACGATCCGGGCAGCGCCGGGGCCGATGGCGTCGGCGGAGAAATCGTGATCGACGGCAACCTGATCTCGGGCCGGCCGTTCGACGACCTCCCCACGTTCTGCCAGGCAGTCGTCGAGCAGTTCGCGAAGACCGGGGCGGGTGCGTCATGACAGTGAACCAGGGGTCGGTGTCCCTCGACGATGCGCAGCGAGTGATTGCCGCCGGCCGGGCCAAAGCCGCCGAGATCGAGTCGCCGTCGAATATTGCGGTGGTCGATGCCGGCGGCAACCTCGTAGCCCATGTGCGGATGGACGGCGCCTGGATCGCCAGCATCGACATTTCGATAAACAAGGCATTCACTGCGCGAGCGCTGGACATCTCGACCGAAGAGCTTGCGGCCGATGCGGGTCCGGGTGAGCAGTTCTACGGGATACACGCCTCCAACGGTGGGCGCATCATGATCTTCGCCGGCGGTGTGCCGCTGCGGCACAACGGCCAGGTCGTCGGGGCGGTCGGCGTCAGCGGCGGCACCGGGGAGCAGGACAAGACAGTCGCCGCGGCGGCCGTGGCGGCGATGTGAACCGTGAACTGTGTCGACAAGGCGATGTCGCGGAGGTCACCCGTGGGCGCCGGCGAACCGGGCGTGTTCTCGGGTAGCTCGATGCTGCGGCGGAGTAGCAACGGCTCGGCGAACGAATGTGCTGCGGCGGTCGACACATGATGCGTCGGCTGCGATAATTTCGTGTATCGGGAGTTCTGCTCGCGAAAGCACGATGTAGCGGCTGATGCGCTGAGCGCGTGGATACGAGCCGCTCGAGTGGCCGGCCTGGAGCCGTGCCGGTAGTGCAGTCCGGCCGTCACCGTCTCCCGTTTTCGTCGTATGCCCAAAGGCGGATGAAGAACGTTATGCGGTTGAGCCGTGCGTGAGTTCAACCCCGTTGACCGACCGGAGCCGAACCTGTACACGTGCGGCTCGGTAAACCTCGAATCATCGCCGCCGAGGGGGCGTGATGGCAGAGTCCAGTGGCGGAGCCTCCGCGGTGAATCCGAGCCGGCCGGCACGTCGGGTAGTGGCAACGTTCGACTCTTACACTGACGCCGAAAGCGCTGTCGACTATCTCTCCGACCAGCATTTCGCGGTGAACAAAATAGCCATCGTCGGACGTGATCTCGAGCTGATCGAACAGGTCGTCGGCCGGTTCCACGCTGGCTGGGCAGCTCTGCGAGGCGGCGCCGCGGGCGGGCTGACAGGGGCACTGTTCGGCTGGATCTTCGGGTTGTTCGACTGGGTCCAGCCGCTGCTCACGAGCCTCACGCTTGCCTTCTACGGGCTGGTGTTCGGTGTTGTTGTCGGCGCTCTGCTCGGCCTGCTCATGTATGCGCTGCAGGGCGGCCGGCGCGACTTCACCTCGATCCAGTCATTGCAACCACGTCACTACGAGGTCCTCGCCGACGTCGACGCCGCGGACGAGGCCGTCCGCCTGCTCACCGGCCGGACCGATCGAAGGGAATAAGTCATGGCAACTGCAGTAGGTATCGATCTGGGCACCACCAACTCGGTCATCGCGAGCTGGCAAGGCGGCGAGGCGGTGGTGATCTCCAATGTCGAAGGAGCACGGACGACGCCGTCGGTAGTGGCGTTCACCGAGAGCGGCGAGCGACTGGTGGGTCAGCTCGCCCGGCGGCAGGCGATCTTGAATCCGAAGGGCACGATCTACTCGGCGAAACGCTTCATCGGACGTCATTTCGACGAGATCTCCGAGGAGGCCAAGGCGGTGAGTTTCGACGTCGTGCCGGGGGACAACGGTGAGGCGCGATTCGATGTGCGGGGTAAGAAATACGCGCCGGAGGAGATCAGTGCCCTGGTGCTGCGCAAGCTCGTCGACGACGCGAGTAAGTTCCTCGGTGAGAAGGTCAAGGAAGTGGTCATCACCGTTCCCGCCTATTTCAACGACGCGCAGCGCAATGCCACCAAGGATGCCGGCCGTATCGCCGGTCTCGAAGTCCTGCGGATCATCAATGAGCCGACCGCCGCGGCACTGGCTTACGGCATGGACAAGCAGACCCATGAGACCGTACTGGTTTTCGACCTCGGTGGCGGCACGTTCGATGTGAGCCTGCTCGATGTCGGGGAGGGCGTGGTCGAGGTGCGTTCCACGGCCGGTGACTCCCACCTCGGCGGCGACGATTTCGATCGACGTCTGGTGGACTACCTCGCCGATGAATTCCAGAGTGCGGAGAAAATCGATCTGCGCAAGGACCCGCAGGCGTTGCAGCGCCTGTTCGAGGCCGCGGAGAAGGCCAAGGTCGAGTTGTCCTCGGTGAGTCAGGCCCAGGTCAATTTGCCTTTCGTGACCGCTGACGCGAACGGTCCCAAGCATCTCACCACGACGATCATGCGTTCCAAGTTCGAGGATCTGACGGCCGATCTGGTGGAACGCTGCCTCGAGCCGGTGAAGCAGGCGATGAGTGACGCCAAGGTCACCGCCAACGATATCGACGAGGTGATCCTGGTCGGGGGTTCGACACGTATTCCGGCGGTGCAGGCGCTGGTGCGCCGGCTCACCGGCGGCAAGGACCCCAATATGAGCGTCAACCCCGACGAGGTCGTGGCGCTCGGTGCCGCGGTCCAGGCGGGCGTGCTCAAGGGCGAGGTCTCCGATGTGCTGCTGCTCGATGTCACTCCGTTGTCCCTCGGCGTCGAAACCCAGGGTGGGGTGATGACCAAGATCATCGAGCGCAACACGACGATCCCGGCCCGGCGCAGTGAAGTGTTCTCCACCGCGGAGGACAACCAGTCGGCAGTGGATGTCGTGGTGCTGCAGGGTGAACGTGAACGAGCCGCTGACAATCGGGTGCTGGGCCGGTTCCGGCTGGAAGACATCCGCCCCGCGCCACGGGGCGAGGCCCAGGTCGAAGTCACTTTCGATATCGACGCCAACGGCATCCTCAACGTCACCGCCCGCGACAAGGACACCGGCAAGGAACAGAGCATCACGATCAGTGAGCAGGGCAATCTGGGTCAGGGTGAGGTCGAGCGCATGCTGGCCGAGGCCGAACGGAACCGGAGTGAGGACGAGGCGCTGCGGAAGGCGGTGGATGCGCGCAACGCGCTCGATTCGGTGGCCTATCAGGTGGAACGGCGACTCGCCGAACTCGGTGACAGTGCTCCACCGCACGACAAGGCGCGCGCCGAGATGCTGATCGCCGACGCCAGGAAGGCTGTGAACGATGGTGCTTCACCGGCGGAGGTGGCGCCACTCACCTCGGAGTTGCAGCAGTTGCTGTACGGGCTCGCACCGGTCCAGGCAGGCGGCGACGGACACCGGGCAGACAGCGCAGACACCGCGTCGTCGGAGGACGACGACGTGGTCGACGCCGAATTCGACCGGAGCTGAGGCCCGCGATGGAAAGGTCTGCAGATCGTTCGACGACCGAGCCGGCGACCGACGGTACCGACCGGGACCAGGCCGAGACGCCGCCTGATCACACCGGTACGGAGGCCGAGTCGGCTCAACTCGAGGACCGCTGGCGCAGGGCCCTCGCGGATCTGGACAACCTGCGCAAACGCTATGCCAAGGATCTGGGCCGTGAACGCGCCACCGAGGTGGCGAAGGTTTCCGCGGCGTGGCTGCCGGTTCTGGACAATTTGGAGCTCGCGCTGGCCCATGCCGGTAGTGATCCTCAGGCTGTCGTCGAAGGTGTGAAGGCGATCCGGGATCAGGCGGTGCAGGTGCTGTCACAGTTCGGCTTCGAACGCCACGACGAGGTCGGTGTGCCGTTCTCCCCGGAGCTCCACGAAGTGGTCGGTGTGGTGGACCGGCCCGACCTCGCTTCCGGGACAGTGGTCGAGGTGGTGCGCCCGGGCTACGGCGAGGACGGGCGGCAGTTGCGTCCCGCCGCGGTGGTCGTCAGCCGACCCGAGGGGTGAGCGGCGATGGCGCGCGATTACTACGAAGTCCTCGGAGTCCCGCGTGGCGCCGGCGCCGACGAAATCCAGCAGGCGTACCGAAAGCTGGCTCGCAAGTATCACCCCGATGTGAACAAGGACCCCACGGCGGAGGACATGTTCAAAGAGGTGAACGAGGCCTACCAGGTGTTGTCCGACCCGGACACCCGCACACGCTACGACCGATTCGGCGACGACTTCCGGCGGGTGCCCGAGGATTACGACGAACGGGTCCGGGCAAGCGCCGGTGGGTACGGGGGTGGGGGCAGGAGAGTGCACTTCGGTCAAGGATTCGGTGGCCAGGGCCCGGTCGACTTCGAGGATCTCTTCGGGCAGATGTTCACCGGCGCCGGCGGGTATGGGCCGATTCCCGGGGCGGATCAGGAAGCGGAACTGGAACTGACGCTGGAAGAGGCGTATCGGGGCGGCAAACGCACTCTCGGACTGGACGGACGGCAGTACGACGTCGACATTCCGGCCGGTGTCCTGAACGGGCAGCGAATCCGGCTGGCCGGGCAGGGCGGCCGGGGCGGTGGTAGTGCGCCGCCCGGGGATCTGTACCTCGTGGTGCGGATCAGGCCGCATCCCCGGTTCCGGGTGCAGGGTCGAGACATCTATGTCGACCTGCCCGTATCACCCTGGGAGGCGGTCCTCGGCGCGACCGTCGTCGTGCCCACCCCGGGCGGCGAGGCGAAAGTCAAAGTGGTGCCGGGCTCGTCGACGGGTAGGAAGCTGCGGCTACGCGGAGAAGGAATGCCAAACCCGCGGGGCGCCGCCGGCAACCTCTACGCCGAGATCAAAGTGATGGTGCCGTCGAAACCGACAGCACGCGAACGGGACCTGTTCGAGCAACTGGCCGCCGAATCGAACTTCGATCCGAGGAAAGTGAAATGAGCACACCACTGCCGGGCGCCCGGTACGTCTTGGTTCGCCGTATCGGATTGTCGCCGGATGCCTTCGCCGAGCGAACCGGGCTACACCCCGACCTGGCCCGAAAACTGGTCGCTCTCGGACTGCTCGACGCCCACCGCGACGCCGGCGGCGAGATGTCGTTCGAACCATCCGCAGTCGCTCACGCCGCCCGCATCCAACGGCTGCGAACCGGTCTGGGCCTGAACTACTCGGCAATCGGGCTCGTGCTCGATCTGCTGGCTCGAATCGAGGAACTCGAAGCCGCTTCCCGCAGAAGGAGGACGCCCCCATGGACACCGGCAGCCTGACCGAGAAGTCACGAGAAGCCCTGCAGGAAGCCCAGAACGTAGCGACAAGAATGGGTCACACCGAGGTCGACGGTGAGCACCTGCTGCTCGCGCTGGTCGATCAGCAAGGAGGACTGGTCCCCAGACTGCTCGAGCAGGCCGGCGCGAACGTCGATGCGCTGCGATCCGATCTGGAGCGTGAACTGTCGCGCCGGCCGAAGGTCAGCGGACCCGGCGCGACGCCCGGCCAGGTGATGATCACCCAGCGCCTGGCCAAGCTGCTCGATGCCGCGGAACGGGAGGCGAAGCGACTCAAGGATTCCTATGTCTCGGTGGAACATCTCGTGATGGCACTCTCCGAGGAGGGGTCGGCCAGTGCGGCCGGACGGGTCCTCGCCGGTCATGGGATCACGCGAGAGTCCTTCCTCACCGCCTTGACCGCAGTGCGTGGCAATCAGCGCGTCACCTCGGCGACCCCGGAAGGTGCGTACGAGGCCTTGGAGAAGTATGGACGCGACCTCGTCTCCGAAGGACGGGCAGGCAAACTCGATCCGGTCATCGGCCGAGATGCCGAGATCCGCAGGGTGACGCAGATCCTGAGCCGGAAGACGAAGAACAATCCGGTACTGATCGGCGACCCCGGCGTCGGTAAGACCGCGATTGTCGAGGGCCTCGCCCAGCGGATCGTCCGCGGCGACGTGCCCGAGGGCCTGCGCGACAAGACGATCTTCTCGCTCGATATGGGTTCCCTGGTAGCCGGTGCGAAATACCGCGGCGAGTTCGAAGAGCGACTGCAAGCGGTGCTGTCCGAGGTCAAGGCGGCAGAGGGCCGCATCCTGTTGTTCGTCGACGAGCTGCATACCGTTGTCGGCGCGGGATCGGTCGGCGGCGAGGGGTCACTCGACGCCGGCAATATGCTCAAACCGATGCTCGCCCGCGGCGAACTGCACATGATCGGTGCCACCACACTCGACGAGTATCGCAAGCACATCGAATCCGACGCGGCCCTGGAGCGCCGCTTCCAGACTGTTCTGGTCGACGAACCCACCATCGAGGATGCGATCTCGATTCTGCGCGGTCTCCGGGAACGCCTCGAGGTGTTCCACGGCGTGAAGATCCAGGACGGCGCACTGGTGGCCGCTGTGACCCTCTCGCACCGGTACATCACCGACCGCTTCCTCCCGGACAAAGCGATCGACCTGGTGGATGAGGCCTGCGCGCGGCTGCGCACCGAAATAGATTCGATGCCCGCCGAACTCGACGAACTCACCCGTAAAGTCACCCGCCTGGAGATCGAAGGGGCCGCGCTGTCCAAGGAAGCGGACGCGGCCAGCAAGGCGCGCCTCGAAGAGCTGCGTAAGGAACTGGCCGACCTGCGCGCCGAAGCCGACGCCCGGCACGCTCAGTGGGAGGCGGAGCGGCAGGCGATCCGGCGGGTGCAGGAACTGCGCGGAGAGCTGGAACGACTGCGCTACGAAGCCGAGGAAGCGGAGCGCAACTACGACCTCAATCGGGCCGCCGAGCTGCGATACGGCGAGATCACCGAGCTGGAACGTAGGCTCGAGGCGGCAGAGGAGCAACTGGCCACCAGGCAAGGCGGGAATCCGTTGCTGCGCGAGGTTGTCACCGAAGACGAAATCGCGGAGATCGTGGCCGCATGGACGGGTATCCCCGTCGCCCGGCTGCAGGAAGGCGAGCGGGAGAAGCTGCTGAAGCTCGACGAGATTCTGCACGAAAGGGTCGTCGGCCAGGACGAGGCGGTGCAACTGGTCGCAGACGCGGTGATCCGGGCCAGGTCCGGTATCCGCGACCCGCGCCGGCCCATCGGCTCGTTCATCTTCCTGGGCCCGACGGGCGTGGGAAAGACCGAGCTCGCAAAGACACTGGCCGGCGCCCTCTTCGACAGCGAAGACAATATGGTGCGCCTGGATATGAGCGAGTACCAGGAGCGGCACACGGTGAGCAGGCTCATCGGTGCGCCGCCCGGGTACGTCGGATACGACGAGGGCGGCCAGCTCACCGAGGCGGTGCGCCGCAAGCCGTACTCCGTCGTGCTCTTCGACGAGATCGAGAAGGCCCACGCCGACGTCTTCAATACCCTGCTGCAGGTGCTCGATGACGGCCGGATCACCGATTCCCAGGGCAGGCAGGTCGATTTCCGCAACACCGTGATCATCATGACCTCCAATATCGGATCCCATCACCTCCTCGACGGCGTCACAGCCAACGGCGAGATCAAGCCGGACGCGCGCGAGCGGGTGCTGGCGGAACTGCGCGGTCACTTCCGTCCCGAGTTCCTCAACCGGGTCGACGACATCGTGTTGTTCACACCGCTCACCCTGCCCCAGATCGAGCACATCGTGGAGCTACAACTCATCGACCTTCGGAACAGGCTAATACAGAGGCAAATACACCTGGATATCACCGCAGAAGCACGCCGGCTCATCGCCGAACACGGTTTCGACCCGGTCTACGGTGCGCGGCCGCTGCGGCGATACATCGCCCACGAGGTCGAGACCAAGATAGGTCGCGCGCTGTTGCGTGGCGAGATCGAACCGGAAGGCGTCATCCGTGTCACGGTGGACGGCGGTGAGCTCGCCGTCGCCTATACCGAACCCGCTGTCGCGGCGGCGTAAGGAGGGGCCCGTCATGGGATCCGAAACGGTGAAATGCCCGAACTGCGGCAAGATGAACAGGGTCCCCGCAGCAGGAGCAGGCACACCGCGCTGCGGTAACTGCCACGAACCGCTGCCCTGGATCGCCTCGGCAGCAGATGACGACTTCGCGGAGATCGCCGAGACTTCCTCGGTTCCTGTGCTCGTCGATCTCTGGGCGAGCTGGTGCGGCCCGTGCCGCATGGTCAGCCCGGCGCTCGAGCAACTCGCCAGGGAACGCGCGGGTCAGATCAAGCTGGTGAAGACCGACGTGGATGCTGCGCCCGAGACCGCCGAACGGTTCACCGTCCGCGCCGTACCGACTCTGCTCGTGATGGACCGGGGCGAGGTCCTGGCACGTCAGGCGGGCGCTGCTCCTGTACCACAACTGCGCGCCTGGCTCGATCAGGCGCTCTCGGAAAATGCGGGCAAGGAGACGAAGCCATGACTTCTGTACCTGTGGACCCACACGTGACCGCCATCCGGCCCGTCGTGCCCCGGACCCCGCAGGGCTGCGAGGAATGTCTTCGCCTCGGCACACCGTGGGTACATCTGAGGCTTTGCCTGACGTGCGGACACGTCGGGTGCTGCGATTCCTCACCGGGCAAGCACGCGAGCGCGCACGCTCGCGTCATCGGCCATCCGATCGTCCAGTCGATGGAGCCAGGTGAAGATTGGCGCTGGTGTTATGTCGACCAGAACATCGTCTGAGGATCCCACTCCCGTCCGTGACATCCCGCAGGTCGATGACGAGACTCCCGATGAGCTGGGAGCATTCCCGCGGCTGACGGATGACCAGGTCGCGACACTCGAAGTCGGTGGCGCGCGTCGACCGGTTCGCGCCGGCGAGGTGCTGATCCGAGAGGGCGAACCCAGCAACGATTTCTTCGTGATCCTCTCGGGCACGGTCGCGATCATCGACGAGGGCGACGGAGACAGCGGACGCCGGATACTGCGTGTGCACGGTCCCGGACGATTCCTGGGCGAGCTCGGGCTGCTGGAAGGCCAGGTGGCCTTCTTCACCGCCGAAGCGATCGAGGACGGCGAGATACTCGTCGTCCCGGCCGAGCGGGTGCGTGAACTGGTGGCTCACGATCTCGTGCTCAGCGATCTGATCCTGCGCGCCTACCTGGTGCGTCGACACCTGCTGATCGGGCTCGGTTCGGGGTTCCGGATAATCGGCTCCTGCTATTCACCGGACACGCTGCGGCTTCGCGAGTTCGCCATGCGAAACCGGCTGCCCCACAAGTGGATCGATGTGGAACAGGACGAAAGGGCCGAGCAGCTGCTGCGCAGCCTGGACGTCGCTCCCGAGGACACACCCGTCGTGATCTGGCACGGCGAAAAGGTGCTTCGCAATCCGCCGAACGCCGAACTCGCCCGTATCGTCGGGCTTCCGGCTCCGGACCCGGTCCGGGACGCAACCCAGGACGTGTGCGACCTCGTCGTGGTGGGGGCGGGACCCGCCGGTCTGGCCGCCTCCGTGTACGGCGCCTCGGACGGGCTGAACACGGTGACACTGGAGTCGATCGCCGCGGGTGGGCAGGCCAGTACCTCCTCGCGGATCGAGAACTACCTCGGGTTCCCCGCCGGTATCTCCGGCGCCGAGCTGGCGGAGCGGGCTGTGATCCAGGCCGGGAAGTTCGGGGCCCGGCTGCTGGTGTCAGCGGAGGTGACCGGTTTGGTGCCCGAGGACGGGCATCACGCGCTCCCGCTCGCGGACGGCGGTGTGGTTCGCGGCCGGGCTGTCGTGCTCGCCACCGGGGCGCAATACCGGCAGCTGACGGTCCCGGGGATCGAGGCGCTGGAGGGAACGAGCGTGTACTACGCCGCGACCCATCAGGAAGCGCGGATGTGCGGCACCGACCCGGTGGCCATCGTCGGCGGCGGAAACTCCGCCGGACAGGCCACCGTGTTTCTCGCGGGCAGTGCCTCCCGTGTTCACCTGCTCATCCGCAGCGGTGACCTCGGAAAGAGTATGTCCCGGTATCTGGTCGACCAGATCGAGCGCCATCCGCGGGTGACGGTGCACCGGAATACCGAGGTTCGTACGGTCCACGGGGAGAAGTACCTCGAAGAGATTGTGGTCGAGAACAATCACACAGGGGAGCAGGACACTCTCCGGGTGCGCGCCCTGTTCGTCTTCATCGGGGCGATGCCATACACCGGGTGGCTGGCCGACACGATCGCACTCGACGACCACGGCTTCGTCCTCACGGGCATGGACCCGGTCCTCGCCCGAGGCGACGGCACACAGCGGACCGGTGCCCGGTCGCCGAGGACGCTCGAAACCAGCCGGCCCGGCCTGTTCGCCGCGGGCGACGTCCGTAGCGGCTCCGTGAAGCGGGTCGCATCCGCTGTCGGCGAAGGCGCGATGGCGGTCCGCCAAATCCATGAATACTTCGACAGGAGCTGACGACATGCCAGTAATGGGTACCGTGAAATTCCAGCAATTCTTCCGGGCAGCGGCCGGCCTGCACGTCGACCGGAACGATCTGAAGCGCTATACGGATTTCGTCGACGACAAGATCTATGACCTGGTCCTCATCGGCAAGGCGTCGGCAAAGGCAAATCTGAGGGACGTGATCGAACCGTGGGATCTGCCGATCACCAAGGGACTGCAGGAGAGCATCCACCGGTTCGAGAAATTGGACCAGGAGATCGAGCTACAGTCCGTGCTCGATCAACTCACGGCCCGGCCGCCGTTGGACATGACCCTCTCCGAGGCGACCGAGCAGCGACTGCCTCTGATCGCCGGAGGCTTGAGCGTGGCACTGGCGCACACATTCGTTACGATCGAGCCGGACCGAAAGAACTTCGGGACCGCCGAGTGGAAGGTCGCCTTCGACATCTTCCATCTCCTGCTCTGACCACCCGCCCGCAGCCCGTCGAGCCAGCAGATCGCCGCTTGGCGCGACGCCGAGACCAGTTCCTCCGCACCTGACACGGCCGAGCGGTTGGTGTGGGGCACCGGCTGCTCGACGGGCTGGGGGAGTTGACACGCACAGCCTGCCACGACCAAAGACCGGTGCGTCCGGTGCCGACTGGCGAAGGCCGCTGTGTCCGATGAACCGATACCCTGGGCGCACCGACATGCGGCTTGCCTGCTAGAGCGTTGGGGCAGACCCGGAGCTACGCTTGGTTGATAACCAGGAGTTTTCGGTGGTTGAGCGCGTGGGCGTAGTGGTCGATTCCCCCTCCGGACACTTTTTGCGGTATTTGTGCCCCAGAAACCGTGTCCGTGCATCGCCTGGACACCCATTTTCCCGTCACCGCCGTGACCTGCGGTTTCACCCCGGCTGGGGGTGAAAATTGTGACCGATGACACACTGGCGCCGCTACTTCCTTCCTTCATCGACCGACGCGGAATCGGCGACCCGTCCGTCTTCGCGTCAGGTCCCGCCCTGCCGATGGCGACCCTCGAGGAACCCGTGCGATCGAGGGCCATACACAGCATCCGGCCCGTCGACACCAACGGCCGCGTCGTCGACAAAGCCATCGTCGGAGCCCTCAACTGGCATCCCGGAGATCTGCTGTCGTGGCGGGTCACCGGGGGACTGGTGTTGATCACTCGTCCTGGCCACGGCCGCCGTGGCGTCACCAAGTACGGGCACCTCTCCCTGCCCGCCGCCGTCCGGCATTCCGCGGGCATCCGCATCCATGACCGTGTGCTGCTGGCCGCCGACCCCGACCAGGCCCTGCTGGTCGTCTATCCCGCCGACGTTCTCGACGACATCCTCGCTCGCCGCTTCGCCGAAGGAGCATCCTGATGACCACCGGTACCCAGGCCGATATTGCCGCCGTGCAGATGATGATGGAACGCTTCGGGCTCACTGCCGCCGACCTCGGCACCGCAGCGCCGGCCGAGACCGCTCGTCTCGCACCGACCTTCGCCGAGTTCATCCCGGTCGCGATCGACCGCATGCCTGCCGGCCGTACCCTCGACCACTACTGCACCTACTGGAACAAGATCCTCGCCCAACCCGGCTGGGGTGAACGGCGACTCGACGAACCCACCACCGCGGACCTGCAGGTGCTCTGTGAACAGATCCGCGCCAGCCGGGTCATCCGCCGCTCCGATCGCGGCGGCAGCGAAGTTGTACGCCACGTCATCGACGCGCTGCACAAGCTGTATCGGCAGGCCGAAGACAGCCGACTCATCGACCCGCGCGACAACCCCGCCGCACGCCTGACCAAACCCAAACGCACCCGCTCCAACCGCCGCGCCCTGCCCGCCGACCTGCTGGCACAGCTCGTCCACGTTGCCGCTACAACCGGCAACGACCCTGAACTGGACAGCCTGATCCTGCGCCTGCACACCGAAACTGCTTGCCGACGTGCCGGGGCACTATCCCTGCGGCCTCAGGACTTGGATCCGGTGCAATCGGTGATCTTGCTGCGCGAAAAGGGTGGCACGCAGTTGTGGCAACCGATCTCACCGACCCTCATGCAAGCCTTGTGCCGCCACGCCGAACAACGCGGTGCGCCCGCGTCCGGTCCGCTGTTGCGCGCGCGCGGCGGCAACCCGGTCACACGCCGCCGCTACAACCACCTGTTCGAACGCCTCGGCAAACACCTCCCATGGGTGCACACCCACGGCATCTCCATCCACTGGCTACGCCACACCACCATCACCTGGGTCGAACGCCACTACGGCACCGCCGTCGCGCGGGAATTTGCCCGCCACAGCCAGACGGGTGGGGGAGTGACCGGCATCTACACCACCGCCACCATCAGCGAAGTCGCCCTTGCCGTTGCGCACCTCACCGGTGAACCCCACCCACTGGCCGTCGAGGTTTCCGATTACCGGGGGCCGTCACAGAGTCCAGCCCGGCACGAGTAAAAGATTCGCGCCGGATCGTCGCCGTAACGGCCGGGGTGAGTTCGGCATCAAGATGTCGGTTTCCGCAACCTTGGCGTCCCCTCCAGCTCGGCTGGCGGGGACGCCTGGGCCCTTACGATCGACTGACAAGCTCGACTCCTTCGCCTGAGCGCAAAAGGGCGGTGCGCGTGTTCATGAACAACTCGCGTTCGGTACACGATTTCTGAACACTGGGGGAGGGGCAGCGACCGGGCAGTATCGGTCCGGAGCTACACCACCTCAGAGTGTTCAAAAGAGGATCAATTGATGAACAGTCTCGACTATGCCCCCGTCGATCTCACGCCTCCTGCAGGAGGTGGGGGCAGCAATCCTGGTGTGGCCGCGGTTTCGGAAGGA
>NZ_JBFAHF010000031.1:7982-94745 GCF_040654015.1 Nocardia sp. NPDC050799 | reverse complement strand
GCCTCGGGACTCGAGCCTTCGGCTCATGCGCTTTCGAGGCCGAAACGGCGAGACGGGCCTCAACCCTTCGAGGTGTCTCGTAAAACTCGACGCATGCGGGTTGCGTCGGCATTCGATGTTCGGATCCCATGCCGACTCGATCGCCCGGGCGCCTGGCGTCTGATCGTTTTCAGGAACACCAGCACCCTCTCGATGCCGAGTCTTACGAGACCCTGAAAGGGTCGAGGCCCGTCCCGCCCTTAGCCGAAGGTGCTCAATGGTTGCATTCTTCGGGTGGCCCACCGCACATTGCATGCGCCGCAGGCGCGAGTCCCGAGGCCTGAACGGCGGGACCGAGGGGGCCTCGACCCTGCGGCGCCGGAGGCGCCGCCAATAGACACGAATCACACTGCGACGCGCCGTATGCGAGCAGATCCGTGAGCGTGTCTACCCCACTCGCGTCGGTGCGGCGGGTTACGCTCATCGGCGTGATCTCCATGCGTCGTTGCTGCCGACCCGGCTGCAAGAATCCGGCCGTCGCGACGCTCACCTATGTCTACTCGGACTCCACCGCGGTGGTGGGCCCGCTGGCGACGGTGGCCGAACCTCATTCCTGGGACCTCTGCGCAACCCACGCCTCCCGGATCACCGCCCCCAAGGGCTGGGATATGGTCCGGCACGAAGGCGGCTTCTCCACCAGCCCCGACGACGACGATCTGACCGCGCTCGCCGAGGCCGTTCGCGAGGCCGGGCTACGCCGCCGCCCGCCGGAACCCGATCAGCGCGGCTACCGCGACCACAACCCACCGCCCCGGCCCACCCGCACCGGTCGCCGCGGCCATCTCCGGGTACTCCCCGATCCTCCCGGCTGAACTGTGCTTATTTGCGGCGCCTCCGGCGCCGCGGGGTCGAGGCCGACGAAGTCGGCGCCGAAAAGTAGGGTAGTCGCCATGACAGTCGCCCGCCCTGCCGAGTCCGTGAACGCGGTGATCAAGGCCTACGACATTCGCGGTGTGGTCTCCGACCAGCTCGACGCCGATTTCGTCCGGGACACCGGTGCCGCGTTCGCCCGGTTGATGCGAGGTGAGCAGGCACGGCGCGTTGTCGTCGGCCACGATATGCGCGCCTCGTCTCCCGAGCTGGTGGCGGCTTTCGCCGAGGGCGTGCGCGCGCAGGGACTGGATGTGGTCCACATCGGGCTCGCATCCACCGATGAGCTGTACTTCGCCTCCGGCCGGCTCGACTGCCCGGGCGCCATGTTCACCGCCAGCCACAATCCGGCCCGCTACAACGGCATCAAGCTCTGCCGTCCGCGAGCGCTACCGGTCGGTCAGGACACCGGTCTGGCGGCCATCGCCCAGGAGCTGGTGACAGGGGTGCCGGGTTACGACGGCGAGCCCGGTACCGCCACCGAGGTCGATCTGCTCGAGGATTACGCCGCCTTCCTGCGCGACCTGGTGGATCTGGGCGGTATCCGGCCGCTGACCGTGGCGGTGGACGCCGGAAACGGGATGGGCGGGCATACCGTCCCCGCGGTCTTCGGCGCGCTGCCGCAGGTCACGGTCGTACCGCTGTACTTCGAGCTGGACGGCAGCTTCCCCAACCACGAGGCCAACCCGCTCGATCCGAAGAATTTGGTGGATCTGCAGGCGCTGGTCCGTGACTCGGGGGCCGATATCGGCCTGGCCTTCGACGGCGACGCCGACCGCTGTTTCGTGGTCGACGAACAGGGGGAGCCCGTCTCGCCGTCGGCCATCACGGCGCTGGTCGCCGAACGGGAGCTCGCCAAGGAGCCCGGGGCCACCATCATCCACAATCTGATCACTTCCCGGTCGGTACCGGAGCTGGTGACCGAACTGGGCGGTAACCCGGTGCGGTCGCGGGTGGGTCATTCGTTCATCAAGCAATTGATGGCAAGTTCCGGCGCCGTCTTCGGCGGGGAGCACTCCGCGCACTACTATTTCCGGGACTTCTGGGGCGCCGATTCCGGCATGCTGGCCGCTCTGCACGTACTCGCGGCCCTGGGCGAGGACAAGCGGCCCGTTTCGGAACTGATGTCCTCCTACACCGCCTACGCCGCCTCCGGCGAGATCAACTCGACCGTCGACGACGCGGCCGCGCGGACCGGCGCCGTGCTCGACGCGTTCGGCGGACGCGCGGTCTCGGTAGACCGACTCGACGGCGTCACCGTGCAACTACCGGACCATGCCTGGTTCAACCTGCGCGCTTCCAATACCGAACCGCTGCTACGACTCAACGTCGAAGCCAGGTCCCAGGAGGAAGTAGACGCACTCGTGACCGAGATCCTGCGCATCGTCCGCGCCTGACTGGAATAGTGGAAATACACACCGTGGATTCGCCCGTTCCAGACCCGGTGTCCACAACGCGGGCGGTCGCGGCCGAGACCGACAACAGCGCGATGAGGGGAGGTGCCACGCCCGATGATCGCTGATACCCCGGTACTCGATCTGGACGATGCCGCAATGCTCGAAGCCGCCGATACCGGCGGCGCCCTCCGTTCGGCTGCGTCCGGTGGCGCCCAGGTGCGTGCCACCGCGGCAGCCGTGGCAGAAGGCGCACTCGCCCGGCTCGATGGTTTGCGCCCGCGAAGTCTGCTGCTGGTCTCCGGCACCGGGCGGGCCGCCCGGGCCGCCGCGCTGCTCGTCGCGGCGCTCGGTGACCGGGCCGGTCTGCCGCTGGTCCAGGTCACCACCGTGCCCTCCTGGGCCGGTCCGCTGGACGTGGTGCTGGTGGCCGGTGACGACGCCGGCGATCCACGGCTCATCGATGCGGTCGACCGCGCGCTGCGCCGCGGCGCGGAGGTGGTCGTGGCGGCACCGGACGAAGGTCCGTTGCGGGCCGCCGCGGCCGGGCGGGCCGCGCTGCTCGCACCCCGCATTCCGGTACTCGACGAGAACCGGCTGCTGCGCTACCTCGGCATCGGCATCGCGGTGCTGCGGACCATCGACGGGCACCGCAGCGCCACCTTCCTGCCCGAACTGGCCGAACTGGCCGATGTCCTCGACACCGAGGCCCTGCGCGACGGCCCGCAGCACGAGGTCTTCCATAATCCCGCCAAGAATCTGGCCGCGCGGACCCAGCAGCGCGGACTCATCCTCGCCGGTGACACCGAGGCCACCACCGGGCTGGCGGTGCACGCGGCCGAGGTGCTGCTGCAATCGGCGGGCCGCACCGCGACCGCGGTGGACCTCGCCGTCGCCGTGACAGCGCTACCCCGCCTGGTGAATGCCGCCACCGCGGCCGCGCCGGACTACGATCCGCTATTCCACGACGAGCAACTCGACGGCCCGCCGCCGGTGGAGAAGAAGCGAATCTTCGTGTGCAGTACCGACTCCGATCTCGTCGCGGCGCGCCGCCGGATCGCGGTATTCGGTGGGGCGGGCGGCGGCACCGTGGACGCCGACCTGGTCACCGCGGAGCTCGAAGCGATCCCCGTCGATCCCGCCCGCGCCGGATCGACGGAACCCCCACCGGCGCCCGCCCCGATCGGCGGTGAACTGGAACGTCTCGCGGTGCTCGCGCTGCGCTGGGAGATGGCGGCGGCCTATCTGCGGCTCATCGGTGGCCGGGCGATCGCGGCGAGCGATCCGGACAGCTACGACGGGGGACACTACTAGTGCACGAACTAGTGGGTGCACTGCGCTCGTACGCCTGGGGCTCACGCACCGCGCTCGCCGAACTGTGCGGACGCCAGGTCCCGTCGGCACATCCGGAAGCGGAATTGTGGTTCGGTGCCCATCCCGCCGATCCCGCCCACCTGCGCACCGACAACGGCACCCGGTCGTTGCTGGAGGTGGTGTCGGAGAACCCCGGCGAGGAACTCGGCCCGGCCGCCGGGCGGTTCGGTGACCGGCTGCCGTTCCTGCTGAAGATCCTGGCCGCCGAGGAACCGCTGTCGCTGCAGGCCCATCCGAGCGCGGAACAGGCACGGTCCGGTTTCGCCCGGGAGAACCGCACCCGGGTGCCGCTCGATTCCCCGATGCGCAACTACCGCGACGACAGCCACAAACCCGAACTGGTGGTCGCGCTGGAGAGGTTCGAGGCACTCGCCGGTTTCCGTGACCCGCTGCGCACCGTGGACCTGTTCCGGGCGCTGGATGTCGCCGAACTCGCCCAGTACGCCGACCTGCTTGCCGCGCAACCCGATTCCGACGGCCTGCGAACCCTGTTCACCAGCTGGATCACCCTCCCGCCGACCGCACTGGACACCCTGCTGCCGACCGTGCTGGACGGCTGCGTGCGGTATCTGTCCGGTTCCGAACGCGAATTCGCCGCCGAAGCCCGCACCACCCTGGAACTGGCCGAAGCCTATCCCGGTGACGCCGGTGTACTGGCCGCGATGCTGCTGAACCGGATCACCCTGCAACCCGGTCAGGGCCTGTTCCTCGCCGCCGGGAATCTGCACGCCTACCTGCACGGTGTGGCCGTGGAGATTATGGCCAACTCCGACAACGTGCTGCGCGGCGGTCTCACGCCCAAACACGTTGATGTCCCGGAACTGCTGAAAGTGCTGGATTTCGAACCGATCGACCTGCCCTTGGTCCTCCCCCGGCCCGCCGGCGACGGTTCCGTCCGCTACCCCACCCCCGCTCCCGAATTCGCGCTGCGCCGCTTCGACCTCACCGCCGGATCCGCCCTGGTACCCCTGACCGACGCGGGCCCGGGCATCGTGCTCTGCACCTCCGGTTCGGCCCGTTTACTCGACGGCGATTCGAAGGTCACGCTGACCCGCGGCTCGGCCGCGTGGATTTCGGCGACGGACAAGGACATCCGCGCCCAGGCCACGGGCGAACCCGCCACGCTGTTCTGCGCCTGCGTCGGCGCTGCGTGAATCAGGGGAGCCGGTCCACCGGGTAAGGCACGTCCGGGCGACGGAATGGGTGCCGAAGTTTTCGCGGCGGGGGTTTGCCTCGCGCGCTGCTCGAGCGTTGCCGAGATGATCGGTGGCAGGCCGGCCGGTGAAGGTCGGAGATGGGCTTACCCGTGAAGGTGAGAGGCAGGCCGATACAAGAAGGCAAGTTGTGGGCTCGCTCGTGAAGGTGCTGTGTTTTTTGGCGGCGCCTGCGGCGCCGCGGGGTTGAGGCCCCTTTGTCTCGCCGTTTCGGCCTCGAGACTCGAGCCTTCGGCTCCTGCGATGTGCGGTGGGCCCTCCATAGAGTGCGACCTTTGAGCACCTTCGGCCAAGGGGCGAGACGGGCCTCAACCCTTTGAGGTGTCTCGCAACACTCGATACATGCGGGTTGCGTCGGCATTCGATGTCCGGATCGGACGCCAACTCGACCGTCCGGCCGGCCTGGCATCTGATCGCCTTTACGAATACATGGACCCTCTCGGTGCCGAGTCTTACGAGGCCCTGAAAGGCCGGGCGATTCGCGAGAACCTGGTGGACGGGACCACGATCGACCGCCTGATCCATATCAAGACCCAGTATCTGGGCCCGAAGGAGCTGCTGGTGGCGGCGAAGGTCGCGGTGACGCCGGGGCTGGATATCTCCCAGATCGCGGCGGGTATCGATGCGGCAGAGAACCGGGTGCGGGCAGCGGTCCCGGCCGCGCGGATCATCTATCTGGAACCGGACCTGTATCGCGAGACCACACCCGAGGCCTAGGGCGCCGGGTCCGGTGCGGTGTCCGCGGTGAGCAGCCGGTAGGGGTCGGCACGGTTGCCGAAGACCGTGCGCAGTGCGTGCCGGGCGGCGTGTACACCGCTCATTCCGTGGACGCCGCCGCCGGGCGGGGTGGCCGAGGAACACAGGTAGATGCCGGGCAGTCCGGTGCTGTACGGATTCCAGCGCGGTACCGGACGGAAAACGGTCTGCGCGAGGGTCATCGCTCCCGCGTTGATATCGCCGCCGACATAGTTGGCGTTGTAGGCGGGCATTTCGGCGGCCGTCCGGACATGTTTCGCGAGGACCAGATCGCGGAAGCCGGGGGCGAATCGTTCGATCTGGTCGGCGACGAGTTCGCTGACGTCCCGGTCGGAGCCGTGCGGCACGTGGGCGTAGGCGTAGAGAGTGTGCTGTCCGGCGGGGGCCCGGGTCGGGTCGACCACGCCGGGCTGGATGACCAGGGTGAAAGGGCGGTCGGTGTGGATTCCGGCGGCTACCGCGTGTTCGGCGACCATCGCTTCGGCCCGGCTGCCGACCAGGTGCAGGGTGCCGGCTTCGGCGCATCCGGGTGCCTGCCACGGCACCGGCCCCGAGAGCGCGAAATCCACTTTGCAGGAGCCGCCGCCGTAGCGGTAGCGGTCGAGCCGGCGGCGATATCCGGTGGGGAGGCGGTCGCCGGCGATCCGGACCAGTTCGGCCGGCGCGATATCGCAGAGGATCGCGCGAGCGGCCGGGAATTCCGCCAAGGAGTCCACCCGATGTCCGGTGTGCAGCCGCCCGCCGCGCCGGCGCAGGTCGGCGGCCAGCGCGTCCATGATCGCCTGGCTACCACCTCGCGGCACGGGCCAGCCGACCGCGTGGGCGAGGGTGGCCAGCAGGAGGGCGGCGCCCACGGCGGGGAGCTGCCGGGGCGGGATGATGACGTGTTCGGCGACCCCGGTGAACAACGCGGGCGCGACCCCGTCACGGAAACGGGTGTTCCACAGTGGGGAGCCCTGTTCGAGCATGCGCAAACCGAACCGGATGGTGGCGACACTGAACGGAATGTGCCGCATATCCGACATCGCCGTGCGTACGACATGCTGCCAGTCCCGGACCAGCGGGCCGAACAACGAGCGCCAGGCCTTACCGTCGGCCCCCAGTTCGTCGGCCGTCCGATCCAGGTCCCGCCACGCGATCCCGGCGGTGCCGCCGTCCAGTGGATGGGCGTAGGAGGCCGCCGGGGTGAGCAGTTCGACCCCGTGCGCGGCGAGATCGAACGCCTGGAAGAAGGGGGAGGCCAGGGCCATGGGATGGGCGCCCGCACATTCGTCGTGCCGGAACCCTGGCAGGGTTGTTTCCGCGGTCCGGCAACCGCCGCCCAGGGTATCCGCGGCCTCGTACACCTCGACCTCGAGGCCCGCGGCGGCCATGGTCACCGCCGCCGCGAGGCCGTTGGGGCCGGAACCTACCACTACGACATCCGCCATCCCCCGATTCTGCCTTCTCGGATGGTTCAGGGTCGGACAGCCACCGCGTCCACCTCGAACAGCATTGTCGGTAGCGCGAGGGCCGCGACGCCGATCAGCGTCTGGACCGGTGGCCGATCACCCCAGATCTCGCGGTGTGGTGACTGTCGACAGTGATCCGACGATTCGCGCGCCGACTGTGACATCACCACCGCGGATCAGGCGATGGGCTGCCCGGCCCGGGCGCGGGGACCGGTGTGGACCGGCAGGGTCTCGTAGCCGTGCAGGGTGTACAGCTGCCGCCGCCGCGGCGTACCGCCGAGCCGGAGGTCGGGGAACTGTTCGAAGAGAGCGCGCAACGCGTGGGCCGCCTCCATCCGGGCGAGGCCGGCGCCGAGACAGGCGTGGATACCGCTGCTGAAGCCGAGGTGTTCCCTGGCGTTGGGGCGCGTGATGTCGAAGCGGGCCGGGTCGGGGAACATCGCCGGATCGCGATTGGCGCCGGCCAGCGACAGCACCAGGGTCGCGCCCTTGCGCAACCGGCGGCCCGCGATGTCCACATCGGTGTGCGCCAGCCGCGCGGTGGTCTGCACCGGGGGATCGAAACGCAGGATCTCCTCCACCGCGCCGGGCCACAGCTCCGGCTCGGCCCGGAGGCGGGCGAGCTGCTCGGGATGTTCGAGCAGCAGCACAATGCCCTTGGAGATGAGATTGACCGTGGTCTCGAAACCCGCGCCCATCAGCAGGGTCGCCGACGCGCAGAGTTCATAGGAAGACAGTTCTCCCTTGCGGACCAGGCTGCTGAGGATATCGTCGCCGGGTTCGGCGCGCAGCCGGTCGATATGGTCGAGCAGATAGTCCTGTACCGCTTCCGACGAGCGCATTGCGCGGTCGTGGGCGCGCCAGGAGATACCGATATCCAGCAGCGGGCTGATGGCATCACCCCAGCTCAAGAACATCCGCCGATCGCGATCGGGAAACCCGAGCATCTCGGAGATGATGGCGATCGGCACCTGCGACGCGAACTGGCCGACCAGGTCGGCGGGAGCGTCCTCGGGCAGGGCGGCGAGCAGTTCGTCGGTGACCGTGACGACCCGGTCCCGCAGGCGGCCGATGGCCCGCGGGGTGAAGGCCGCCGCGACCGGTTTGCGCATCCGGGTGTGTTCGGGCTGGTCGATCATCAGCATGGAGGGCGGATCGACGGGATTGGCCGGGATCGGGCGCCGCGCCAGGGCACGGCGGGCGAACCCGGGCAGACGGACGAGCGCGGGCATGCCCACCCCGAAGCGGTTGTCCCGTAATACTTCCCGGACCACCGCGTGATCCATGGTGATCCAGAGGGGCCCGGCACGGTGTATGCCGCCCTCCCCGCGTAGTTCCTCGAGTAACGGGTACGGGTTCGTGATCCCTTCGGGTCCGCCGTTGAGGCGGGCGAACAGATCCCCCCGGCGCAGCTGCGCCTTCTTCGCGACGCGGATCAGCCCGTGCTGATTCACCCAGCGGAACACGTATTCCGGTTTCATCCCACCCACTCCTGTCGTACGACGACTTCCCGGTGCCTCGCCCGCCCGACGGCCCGGGCGGCGGACAGGTGGCAGCCGGCCGACGGGTCGCGTGCGATGTCCACCGGCACCGGAGGACCACCGCTACGAACGGTACGGACCGCGCGGTGGCCGGGGAACCTGCCGGAGTCGGAAACTCCGGCCCTACCGTGGTAGGAGACGAACCGTCACAGGATGCAGGTGACCCGTTCGCTCTCTACCCGCCGCTCCCGCAACGCCGGATCCGGATTGGCCACCTGGACCAGGGAGGCGCCCGCGGTGAGCACCGCGAGATAGCCGTCGATCAATTCGGCGGGCGTATCCCAGGAGGCACTGGAGAGCACCCGGTCGCCTTCGGCGAAACCCTGCCGGGCAGCGGATTTCCGGGCCTCGGTGAGTACCTCCGATACCGGCATACCGTCGAGGGCCGCACCGGTGCCGCCGGGCAGGAACTGATCTCCGTGCACGCGGACCGCGGTCGCGTAGTCGGTGACCCCGATCGGCAGATTCCGGGCCGGCCCGCCCATCGGGTCCAGCGACAACGCCGCCACCTCGGGCGCGTCCTCGGTTTCGGCCAGCCGGTCCGCCGCGGCGAAAACGAGTTCCGCGTCCGGGTCGGCGTGCAACACCACTTCGGTTCCGGCCCACCAGCAGCCGAGCAGGACCGCCGCGGTCTGCCAGTGGGCGGGCAGCAGCACCGCGACCCGGGCGCCCGGAGTGAGCCCGAACTCGTCGCGGATCAAATTGCCGGTTTTGGCGGCCCAGTTGGCGAGGGTGATCCCGGACAGCTCGATCCGGGCGCCGGTCGCGTCGTCGTACCAGGTGACGCGGGGGGCGGCCGGTTCGCGGTCCAGAATCGGCTCGAGCACCGCTTCGGGAAGGGTTGTTGCCTGGTCTATGTCACGCATCGTCTGCTTTCGGCGCTCAATTCACACAGGTGGGTCCGTCTTCGGCCGCCGCAATCGGCGGCGCGGGCGGCACCGGAGTGGCCGAGGTCGACGTAGAGCCGAAATCGATCACGTCTCCGCTACCGGATCCGGGGCCAGCGTAGTCGCTCGTCAGCACCACGCTCACCGCTCCCGTCGCAATCGACGGATCCGAGACGACGGGTACCCCGCCCAGCGCGGCCGCGACCGCCTTCGCGCCCGGATCCGACGCCGAGGGGGCGCGCACCTGGCTCTGCGACACCGGCCCACCGGAATAGTTACCCACTGACCCCTGGGTGTAACCGAGACCGAGGAGTTCCTGGGCGACCGCGTTCGCCAGGCCCGAGACCGTGCTGGAGTTGTACACCGATACCTCGACGTTGCCCGGGTTCACCGAGGGGGTGGTGGTTTCGGTCTCGGGCCGGCGGGTCGGTTCCTCGCCGACCAGCGCGGCGACATAGTCGTGCACCTCGTCGGGATCGACGCGGACCACCGATTCCCCGTTGGTGGTGGTGCCGTTGAGATCGGCGACCGGAACCGTCTCGAAGGTGACCTCCCCGGCGGCGAGACCCTGGAGCTGGTTCAGGAAACCGATCAGATCCCAGCCCTCGTCGAGTACGACGGTGCGCCCCACGGCGTCGCTGAGTTCGCGCAACCGGCTCGGATTGCTCAGCGTGTCAGCGCTCACGACCTGGTGGACCAGCTGGGCCATGAACACCTGCTGCCGCACGATGCGGTCCAGGTCGCCGCGTTCGAGATTGTGGCGTTGCCGCACGAAGCTCAGCGCCTGGGGCCCGTCGAGCTTCTGCCGCCCGCCCGGGAAATACGCTCCCGAGAGCGGTTCGTCCACCGCATGGCGCAGGCAGACGTCCACCCCGCCGACCGCGTCGGTGAGCAGGACGAAACCGAGCAGGGAGACCTCGGCGTAGTGGTCGACGGTGATCCCGGTGAGCCCGGCCACCGATTCGATGAGTGCCTGCCGGCCGCGCTGGGTCGACTGCTCCTCGGCGTCGTCCGCCGAGACCCCCTCGGCGAGCAGATCGTCCTGCACGGTCTGTTTGGTGACCCCGTACGCGGAATTGATCTTGCCCTTGCCCAGGCCCGGGATATCGACATAGGCGTCGCGGGGTATCGAGATGGCCGTGGCCGAACGGCCGTCGTTGGGCACGCGCACCAGCACGATGGTGTCGGTATTGGTGCCTATCTCGTCACCGGCGTGCAGCATGGCCCGTTCGGCGTCGGTGAGGGGGTTGCCCTTGGCGTCGGTACGCGAATCCACGCCGACGAGCAGGATGTCGACCGCGCCGTCGGTATGCCCACCCAGGCCCAGATCGCTGATCCGCTCGATGTTCGAGACCAGGGAATCCACCCCGCGCCAGGCGAACCCGGTCGCCACCAGCACCATCAGAGCAACCGATGCGACCAGCACCCGCACCGGGCTCCACAACGTCGGCTCCCCACGCTGCGCCACCTTGGACTTCCTCTCCCCTTACGGATCGGTCGAGGACCCCGACCCACTTCGCGTATGCCGTCGAAACACCTTCCGCACCACGCAGGCTAACCAACAGCAGCCCGGGTGACCCCGATTCGGCGACCGACGGCGTGCCAGACTGGGCCGGTGAACGCCGCGCTACCGCCCGCAACCGAAGTAGCCGACCGTCTCCTCGTCACCGGGGCGGGCGGTCAGGTGGGTGGTGAACTACTCCGGCTGATACCCGCTCTCCGGGCCTTCACCCGGTCCCGGCTCGACATCACCGATCGGGCAGCGGTGGAATCAGTGGTCCGTCCCGGCGATATCGTCCTCAACTGTGCCGCGTTCACCGCGGTCGACCGGGCCGAATCGGAACCCGACAGCGCGTTCGCCGGTAACGAGACCGGCCCGGCGGTACTGGCCGCGGCCTGCGCGCGCGCCGGCGCCCGGCTGATCCACCTCTCCACCGACTACGTCTTCCCCGGCACCGGAGACACCCCCTACGAACCATCCGATCCCACTGGGCCCACCACGGTGTACGGCCGCTCGAAACTCGCCGGGGAACGTGCGGTGCGTGATCTGTGCTCGGGGGCCCACATCGTGCGGACGGCCTGGGTGTACGCCGGGACCGGCACCGATTTCGTGACCACCATGCGTCGCCTGGAAAAGGAACGAGACACCATCTCCGTGGTGAACGATCAGATCGGCTCCCCCACCTTCGCCGCCGACCTCGCCGCCGGACTGCTCGAACTGGCCGCGAGCCCCACGGCACCCGCTGTGTTGCACGCCACGAACTCCGGCCGGGCCAGCTGGTACGACCTGGCCCGCGCGGTATTCGCCGGTATCGGCGCCGACCCCGAGCGGGTCCGGCCGTGCACCACCGCGGAATTTCCCCGGCCCGCCGCCCGGCCCGCTTTCTCGGTGTTGTCCGGGACCGCTTGGCGCGAGGCCGGACTGACGCCTTTGCGCCCATGGGAATCCGCGCTGACCGAGGCACTGAACCGGGCCGCCCGTTAGGGTGGTGCGCTGTGAGCGCTTCCGATACCCCGCACGACCGGCCACGTCTGGCCGTGGTCACGGTCACCTATTCGCCGGGCGAACATCTCGAGCATTTCATCAGCACCCTGGCCACGGCCACCGCGGAGAAGCCGCAGGTCATCCTGGCCGACAACGGCTCCACCGACGGTGTCCCCGAACTGGTGGCCGACGCCAATGCCCATGTGCGCTTCCTACCGACCGGCGGCAATATCGGATACGGCGGCGCCATCAACCGGGCCGTCGCCGAACTCGACCCCGAACTCGAATACGTGTTGATCGCCAACCCGGATATCCGGTGGGGCAACGATTCCATCGACATCATGCTCGAAGCGGCCCAGCGCTGGCCCCGGGCCGGCGCCATCGGGCCCATGGTCCGCGAACCCGACGGCAGCGTCTACCCCTCGGCTCGCTCGGTGCCCGGGATCATGGACGGCGCGGGTCACGCGATCCTCGGCGCCGTCTGGAAGACCAACCCGTGGACCCGGCGCTACCGTCAGGAGAACGAGGAGATCTCCGAACGCACCGTCGGCTGGCTGTCCGGGTCGTGCCTGCTGGTGCGGCGCGCGGCGTTCGATTCGATCGAGGGCTTCGACTCGCGGTACTTCATGTACATGGAGGACGTCGACTTCGGCGACCGGATGGGCCGGGCCGGCTGGCACAACGTCTTCGTGCCCGACGCCGAGGTCACCCACGCCAAGGGGCACGCGGCGGGGCGCCACCCCGAGACGATGCTGCCCGCCCACCACGCCAGCGCCTACCGCTTCCAGGCCGACCGGCATCCGCACTGGTGGCAGGCCCCGCTGCGCTGGGCGCTGAAGGCCGGACTTGCGGTGCGCTGCCGGATTGCGGTTCGATCCGCTCTGCGTGCACGGGAGCGGGAGCAGGCCGGGTAGACAACCGACCGCTGCCGTGCCGGGTCGATGATCGAAAGGGAACAAGGGAGCTCCATGGCATCACAAGCAGGCGCGGACGCGGTGATTCTGGTCGGCGGAAAAGGGACACGGCTGCGGCCGCTGACCCTCTCGGCGCCCAAGCCGATGCTCCCGACGGCCGGGCTACCGTTCCTGACCCATCTGCTGACCCGGATCGCGGGCGCGGGCATCACCCATGTGGTGCTCAGCACCTCCTACAAGGCCGAGGTCTTCGAGGAGTACTTCGGTGACGGCGCCGAATTCGGCCTGGAACTCGAATACGTCACCGAGACCGAACCGCTGGGCACCGGCGGCGGTATCCGCAATGTGCTGTCCCGGCTCACCGCGGACAACGTCATGGTGTTCAACGGTGACGTCCTCGGCGGCACCGACCTGACGTCCATTCTGGAGACCCACGAGAAGACCCGGGCCGACGTCACCCTGCACCTGGTGCGGGTCAGCGATCCGCGCGCCTTCGGCTGCGTACCGACCGACGCCGACGGCCGGGTCACGGCCTTCCTGGAGAAGACCCAGGACCCGCCGACCGACCAGATCAACGCCGGCTGCTACGTCTTCCGGCGCGAATACATCGAGAAGATCCCGGCCGGGCGCCCGGTCTCGGTGGAGCGCGAAGTCTTCCCCGCGCTACTGACCGAGGGCGCCCGTGTCCAGGGTCACGTCGACACCTCGTACTGGCGGGATATGGGCACTCCGGAGGACTTCGTCCGGGGTTCCGCGGACCTGGTCCGCGGAATCGCCCCCTCCCCCGCGCTCCCCGGTCAGCGCGGTGAATCCCTCGTGCACGAAGGCGCCGGGATCGCCCCGGGCGCCCTGCTCATCGGCGGTACCGTGGTGGGCCGCGGCGCGGAAGTAGGCGCCGGTGCCCGCCTCGACGGCGCCATCCTGTTCGACGGCGCCAAGGTGGAGGCCGGGGCCACGGTGGAACGCTCCATCATCGGTTTCGGGGCTCGCATCGGCCCCCGCGCCCTGGTCCGCGACGGAGTGATCGGCGACGGTGCCGTCGTGGGCGCCCGCTGCGAACTGCTGCGCGGCGCCCGGGTGTGGCCGGGAGTCGAGATCCCCGACGGCGGGATCAGGTTCTCCACCGACGTGTGAGAGTTACGCGAAGCCGACGGCGCGCTCTCCCCAGGCGGTGAGCAGGTCGCCCTCCGGGTCCGGTACCACTCGGTCGATCGAATCGATCAGCAACGTGTCCCGCGACTCCGGATGGTAAGGCGGCCAGTGTTTCGACCCGTCCAGCGCGGCCGGGACGCCGTGCACGGCGAAGGCCAGCCAGCGGCGCATCATCCGGCCCGAAACCTCGGCGGCCTGTCTACGGCCCCCGAGCCAGAAGGTGGGGTCGTGGTCGAAGGTGCCGAAGTTGCCGAACACGTACGGCAGTTCGGTGGCGTGCCCGGCGCCGACCCGGGCCGCCCGCAGCATGGGCGTGGCGTGGTCGAACCGGTACATCCAGGTCCGTGAATGCTGGGCGTGGCCGTCGGCCACCCACAGGGCCGGCATCCGGAACGCCGCGTCGGTGGACATGGCCAGCGCACCCCGTGGCTTCGCCAGGTCGGGATACACCGCGGTGATCTCCGCGAGCCGTTCCGCCGTCAATCCGGGATGCCCGGCCTGCACCTGTTCGAGCATCATGTTCACCGCTTGCGGGGTCACCGGCATGATCGGCGACCGGAACAGCCGGAACAGCGACGCCTCGTCCTTGTTGGTGCCGATGATGAGCGGTACCCGATGTGACCGCCCGTCCCGGAATCGGTCGGTGGGATAGCCGGGCAGCAGATCCTCGTCGACGACCGGGGCGGCGGCCAGAGTGCCGGGCGCCTGCAGCGGCACCTCGTCGATCAGGACCGCGGCGGCCCGCACGATCCGCTCGAGTGGGCATTCGAGCAGTTCACCGATCCGGGCGCGGGGCAGGTCGACCAGTTCACGGAAGCGTTCGGCCACCCCGGCCGCGCGTTCCTGCCCGTACACGGCGGTGGCGGGCGGGCTCTGCGCGATGGCCCGCTGAAACAGGCCGGCGGCCCGCGGCGCGGTGAGCAGCGCGGTGACACAACCGGCCCCGGAGGATTCCCCGAAAAGGGTCACATTCCCCGGGTCGCCGCCGAAGGCGCCGACATTGTCGCGCACCCATTCCAGGGCCGCGAGCTGGTCGAGGAGGCCCAGATTGGGAACGAACTCGTCGGACAGCGACGACAGGTCCAGGAACCCGAACGCGCCCACCCGGTAGTTCACCGTCACCACCACCACGTCACCCATCTCGGCCAGGTGGCGACCGTCGTAGACGCCCTGGGCCGCGGAGCCGAGGCAGTACGCGCCGCCGTGCAGCCACACCATCACCGGCCGCGGTTCCTCCGACGCGGTGGCCGGCGCCCAGATATTGAGCCATAGGCAGTCCTCGCCCATGGCCAGCGAGCGGTCCATGGGCACAGTGTTGGCCATATCCTGCGGCGCGATCTGCCCGGCGACCAGACAGTCACGGACCCCGTCCCAGCGTTCCGGGGCCCGCGGGGGCCGGAACCTGCGAGGTCCGGCGGGTGCGGCGGCGTAGGGAATACCCCGCCAGACCGCTACCGCGCCCTCCCGGCTACCGCGGACCGTGCCGAACTCGGTCCGCGCCATCGGGGCGCGCTCGTCGCCCACCGCAGGCGTCCCCTCGAAGCACTGGACGTTCATCACAGACCTCCTCTACCTGTGCATTCGAGGGTACGACCGAAGTGGTTACACTTCGGTTCCAAAAATGTCGCGTTGCATCGCGAAAAAGGGCCGCCGGGCCGCCCTAGAATTCGGGCATGCCGAGTTATGAGTTCCGCTGCCGCAGCTGCGGCGACACTTTCGAGATCAACCGACCGATGGCACAGGCGTCGGATCCGGCCCGGTGCCCACACGGCCACGACGACACCGTGAAACTGCTGACCACCTTCGCGACCATCGGCCGCGCGGCTGCTCCGGCCGTCTCCGCGCCCGCCGTGCCTACCGGCGGTGGCTGCTGCGGCGGCGGGTGCTGCGCCTGATCCGCATCCCGAACCGGATCGCCGCCCGGCCCGGCCCGGCGGATCCGCGGGGCGGTGTGGCGTCTCTTCTGCTGCAGCCCTGGGCACGACTCATTCCGTGACGCCGGGATCCGCGCTGCCGCGGTCGCGGTCGATATGGCCGAGATCGCGCTCCGGGGCGATCCGGTCGCGGACCCGCTGTTTGAGGACGGCGATATCCGGAAATCCCCCGTCGGCCCGGCGCTCCCACACCTGGGTGTCGTCGACCATGATGCGGAAGACGCCGCCCTCACCGGGAATCAACGCGACCTCGCCGATATCGGTGGTGAAAGTGGCCAGCAGCTCCTGGGCCATCCAGCTCGCACGCAGCAGCCAGCGGCACTGGGTGCAGTATTCGATGGCGATACGCGACACGACAGGCACATTACCGGCGGACGGGACGGGTGGCCGGGCAGCCGGCCGGGCCGGTCACCATCTGTCGACCTCCCCGTCCACGTACTGCCAGCATCCGTCGACCCGCAGGAACCGGCTGGTCTCGTGCAACCGGCCCCGGCCACCCGGATCCCGATAGTGCGCGGTGAATTCGACGGTCCCGGATTCATCGAACGGACCGCCCCCGGCCGTGTGCTGGATCTCCACGAACAGCCAGCGCCGGGCGGGGTCGAGATCGAGTTCGGCGGGGCACGTACCGGCGTGCCAGGTGCGCCGTAGATAGCCGATGTCACCCACCGCGAAGGCGGTGAACCGGGACCGCATCAGCGCTTCGGCGGTAGGCGCCGGGCGACCGGCCAGCAGCGGACCGCAGCAGTCACCGAAAGTATCGCCGCGGCGGCACGGGCACGGCTTCGTATCGTCCACGTCCCGATTGTGCCCGGCGGGTGCCGGCCGCCTCGGATACCGCCCGCTCATCCGGGTACGGCGGCCAGTTCGGTGGCGATCCGGGCAGTGTCGTCGCGCCAGCGGCGCAGCTCGGTGACACCGGGCGCGAGCTCGTAGTCGTGATGATGAGTGGCATGCGACAGCGCGGTCCACAGGGCGGCGATCCGGGCGGCGGTGAGCGGGTCGGTCACCACCCGCAGCGCCAGGAGCTGGGCCCGCATCGGACAGCGTGCGAGGTCGGGTTCGGTTCGCGACCACAGATCGTCCACCGACTGTTCGAGCGCGATCCGCAGGATCCACGCGGTCGCGCGCGACCAGACGCCGCCGGCGGCGGGCACCGATCCCTCCAGCAGCCGATCCACCACCGCCAGTCTGTCCCCGATACCGGGCCGCGGCACGGGGTCCTCGGCGGGGCGGGGCCGCACCGGCCGGCCGTCGGTCCGCGGGCCGCGGCTCCGGCCGTCGCCTCCGCGCCGCCCCGAGCCCCGGTCCCGGCGTCCGCTCACCCCGCCAGCCACTCGGCGAAACGTTCGGTATCGGCGATCAGCTCGGCGAGATCGCGGTCGATCGGTACATGGGCGCCGGCGGTGGCATCGCGCACAACCTCGACCGCCCAGCGCCCCTCCTTGGCCAGCTGTTTGTTCAGATCCTCGATCCGGTGCCCGGGACCCAGCACCGCGAGGGTGACCATTGCCCGGGTCGATTGGGCCCGGTCGATCCGCCGCTGGACCTCCCGGTGATCCATCCCGCCGCCGAGCAGCACCCGCTTGGCCCGGGCCAGGCTCGCCGCCTCCAGCGCGGAACGGCAG
This sequence comes from Nocardia sp. NPDC050799, assembly GCF_040654015.1. NCBI lineage: Bacteria > Bacillati > Actinomycetota > Actinomycetes > Mycobacteriales > Nocardiaceae > Nocardia > Nocardia sp. NPDC050799. Next base: position 77,106 of record NZ_JBFAHF010000031.1, on the reverse strand, counting down.
CAGGTCGCGACGAGTTCGTCGGCGATGGTCCGGGGCAGCTGCGGAGTGCGCAGCAGAGCGCGCGCGTCGTCGAGGTAGCGGTGAACCGGGTCGCTGGACAGCCGGACCTCCACCACCGAGCGTTCCCGGCGCTGCACCTCGACGATCCGGGCGTCGATCTGCATCCGGCGCACTGCCTCGGCGAGCCGGTCGTCGTGGGTGAACACCACCACCTGGCGTTCCCAGGCGACAGTGGCCAGCACCCGGGCCAGCCCGTCCACTTTGGCGGGATCCATCGCCTGGACCGGATCGTCGATCACCACGAACCGGAACGGGCTCGCCGCGACGGTCGCCCGCGGCAGGAACAGGGCCAGGCCGAGCGCGTGCAACTCGCCCTGGCTCATCACCCCGAGCGCGGCGCCGTCCACATCGTCCACGGTCACCTCCAGCTGCACCCGGCGCGCGCTGTTCGCGTTGCCCTGCAAATGGATGCCGCCGAGTTCGACGCTGCTCTGCTGGCGCAGGGTCTGCCACACCCACCGGGCGGTCCCGGCCAGCGGGGCCAGCCGCTCGTCACGCACCCGTGCGGTGGCCGCTTTCAACCACTCCTCGGCCGCGCGGGTGGTCTGTCGTTCCGCGGCCTGCGCGGTGACCGTGCGGGTGAGTTGGAGCCAGGCACTCAGGCGCGGCGCGAACGGTGCCCAGGCCTCGTCGAGCCGGTCCAGCTCCTTACCGGCGCACTGCTGGGCGAAATCCAGTTCCGCGGACAGATGCTCGTGCTCGGCGCGTAACCGGCCGGGCAGTTCGTGCGGCTCCCCGGATTCGGGCAGACCGACCCAGCGGACCCAGGCCTCGCCCAGCGCCACGGTATCGAGGCCTGCCGTCTCCGCCGCGGCCAGCGCCGGCGGATGTTCGCCCGTGAGCACCCGCAGTTCCGCCAGCGCCCGGGTGAGCTCGTCGCGGGCCCGGACGAGATCCGCCGTCCGTACCGACAGTCCGTCGATCGCGGCCGCGGTATCGAGCGACCACTGCCGATCCAGCGTGCCGCCACCGCAGACGGGACACGGCGCGGTGCGGTGATCGTCGGCATCCGGGCCCGTCCGTGATCCGGCCGACGAGAACGCCGGATCGGCAGCGGGCGGCCCGTGCGTGGTGACATGCGCGTACGCGGCCCGCAATACGTCGAGGACGCGCAGGTCCGCGGCCATTTCGGGTGAGGTTGCCGCGGCGACCGCGGCAGCCGCGGTGGAGATCCGGGCCGCCAGCGCGGCTATCCGCCCGGCCGACGGCAGCTCGAGGGCGAGTACCGCGCGCAACGCGGCCGGTTCCGGCCCGCCGGCGGTATCCCCCACCAAAGTCTCGAGCGCGGCGATATCGGGGGCCGGTTCGCGCAACAGCGCGACCGCGCGCCGCGCGCGCGGATCGGTGACCTCGGCGAGTTCGGTCAGCAGGGTCTGCCTGTCCCGGCGCGCGGTCCGGGCCGCGCGCTCGAGGTCCAGGCGGCGGACCCGGATTCGCTCGTGCGCGACGATCAGTTCGTCCAGACCGAGCAACTGGTGCAGCGCGTCGAACAGTTCGCTGGGCTTCCCGTCCACCAGCGCGCCGAGTTCGCTGTAGGACAGGAAAGGCCGGTACAACTCCATGGGCAGCGCCCAGTCACCGCTCGCGAACACCTGCGCGGGCCCGTCCCCGTGCCGCTGGGTCCAGGTGCCGCCCGGCAGCGGTTCCTCGGCGTCCCATTCCCGGGCGACGGTCAGCGCGGGTTCCGGGCCGTCGGTGCGCAGTTCCAGTTCCACCCGGACCGGGCCGGACCGGTGCAGGTTGCGCCAGCCCTCGCGCCATGCGGTCGAACGGCCGTCCCAGCGCCGGTTGCCGCCGGTCAACGCGAGTTCCGCGGCTTCGGCGAAACTCGATTTCCCGCTGCCGTTGCGGCCGGTCACCAGCGTCAGCCCCGGGCCGGTGGGCAGTTCGAGCGTGGTCTCCGGCCCGATACCACGGAACCCCCGCACCCGGATGGCGCGCAGAAAGACGCCGTCGAGGCCGGAACTCGTTGCGTTCGCGGTCGATTCGGCGGATCCGGGCGGCGGATCGAGGGCCGCGCGCACGAGCGCGGCCACCGCGGCGGGAATATCCGGATCCGCATCGACGCGGCGCGTTATCACGTCGGCGGGCCGGACGGATGTCGCCCCGGATTCCTCACGCACAGAGTTCACGGAAGTTCTCCACCCCCTCGAGGCCACACGCCTGTCGAGCCCCCGTGTGTGGTCGTACGGTCGAAAGCTGTGCGGAACGCTACCCGATAGCGGCCGTTCCGGACAGAGCCGGTTCTCGGCTCCGTCCCGGACGGTTGCGATACACCGCGCCGGAACCGAGCGCGGGGAAGTACGCACGGCCGGCGGCTCGAACGTGCCCGCGGGGATGGGATCTGGTCATCGGCCGACCCGACCGGCTGCCGATGGCCACCCCTCGCCAACCCCGTCGGGCAGCTCGTCGGTGTGTCACCCTTCAGGGGTGGCTCGGGCTGGCCGAACAGAACAGAATGCCAGACTCGATCGGATCACGCAACATTTGCGATATTGCCCAGCGCCTCGAATCCGGTTCGGCGCCAAGCTCTTCCATCAGTGACCATGCCGCGGAGAAATTCTGTCGGTGCGGTGCGATAGAAATCTCTCGACCGAGAGACGGGGCATCATGACCGACCGAAACGAGTCCGCCGGATGACACAACGGTGGAGCGAGAACCAGGTGACAGCACTCGCGCCCGATACGAGTTCCCTCACCGCCGCCCGCAAACTGGCCGGAAAATGGTCCGGCACCGGCTGGTCCGGGACCACACTGTGGGGATTGTGCAAAGGCAGCGGGCAAACTCCGTACCAGACGATCATCGATCTGGCCGGGCCCGCTTTCCGCTGCTCCTGCCCGAGCCGCAAATTCCCGTGCAAACACGGCCTGTCACTACTGCTGATCTGGTCTGTGGGCACGGTGGCGGAGTCCGCCGAAACAGCCGATTTCGCCGCCGAATGGATCGGCCGGCGCGCCGCGAAGGCAGCCGCTCCCCCGAAACCGCCGCGCGGCGGCGATCCGGCCACCGCGCAGCAGCGGCAGGAACGGGTGAAAGCCGGCCTGGCCGAACTCGATACCTGGCTCACCGACCAGATCCGCACCGGACTGGCCCAGACAGATCGCTCCCACGCGGCGTTCGAGGCGGTGGCAGCGCGGCTGGTGGACGCCCAGGCGCCCGGCCCGGCCGCCGCGGTGCGCCGCCTGCCCGACGCGGTGGTGCGCCGGGCGAACTGGCCGGAGGTGCTGCTGGGCCGGTTCGCGTGGCTGCACCTGCTCATCACCGCCCATACGCGATCGGACACGCTGCCCGCACCGCTGGCGGCCGCCGTCCGCAGCCATATCGGCTATCCGGTTCCGGCGGAGACGGTGCAGGCCGAACCCCCGGTGACCGATCGGTGGCTGACCGTCGGCATGCGCACCGAGGAAGAAGACCGGCTGCACACCCGCCGGACCTGGCTGCACGGCATGCGCACCGGCCGGTGGGCACTGCTGGTGGATCATTCTTTCGGCTCGCCCGTCTTCCCCGCGAACACCCCCCCGATCGGCCTCGCGGCCGAGTACGCGGTGCACTTCTATCCGGTCGCGGCGCCGCTGCGCGCGGTGGCCGGATCGGCCCGGGGCGAGGCGGCAGCCACCGCCGCGGAACCACCGGAGACCGCCGGATCGGGGACCGTCGCCGCGGCGCTGACGGATTTCGCGACGGCGGCGGCCGCCGATCCGTGGCTGGAGTCCTGGCCTGTGCTGCTGCGCGGGGTGACACCTGTCCGGCAGGGCGAGGACTGGCTGATCGGCGAATCCGACGGTACCGCGCTGCCACTCGCGGAGCCCGCACAACCGTGGCGGCTGCTCGCGCTGTCCGGCGGCCGGCCGGTGACCGTCTTCGGTCTCTGGACGGGCCGGCGGCTGGAGCTGATCTCCGTCCTGGCCGACGGAGATTTCCACGATGCCGGGCCCGCCGCGGATGCCGCCGGCTCCGCCGTCGCCGCCACACCGGAGGCGGCGTCGATCGCCCTGCTGGGTACCGCACGCGGCGCGGGCACACCGTCGGGGATCGGTGCACAGGTCGCCGCGGCCGTCGCGGCGCTTCCGGAGCGGGATGCCGCGCAGCGCCTGCTCGCGACCACCGCGCTGGAGCTGGCCTGGGCGCGCGGCGGCTATCTGCCCCGCCGGGTCGAGGTATCCGGTGCGCCGGCCGCCGACGACCCGCGACCGGCACTCCCCCGTGCGGCCGCCGACCGGCTGGCCCTGCTGATCGAATCCCGGCCCGAATTCCTGTCCGAATGGTTCGCCGCCGCCGCACCGCACGAGTACCGCGCCCCGCACCGGCTGGTGGGACCGCTGCTCGAATTCGCCGCGGGCAACGGCGAATCGCGCGAGGCGGCCCTGCGGCTGGCCGGCACCCGCGGCCGCTGGCTGGCCGAATGGATTCCGCGCTGGCACGATCTGGCGCGGCGGGATACCGCCGAGCCCGAACCCACCGAGGAGACCTGGCACCTGGGCCGACCGCCGGAACGGCTCGCCTGGCTGATCGCGCTGCGACACCGGGATCCGGCTGCCGCACGCGCGGCCCTGACCGAGGCGTGGCCGCGGGAATCGGGCGCGCCGAAGGCCGAACTGCTCGGGGTACTCGCCGACGGGCTGAGCGCCGCGGACGAGGAACTGCTCGATCGGGCGCTGGGCGATCGGCGCGGTGATGTGCGCCGTACCGCCGCCGAGTTGCTGGCCCGGCTACCCGCCTCGGCGTTCGCCGAGCGGATGGCCGCACGCGCCGCCGACTGGATCAAATGCGGCGATGCCGGTGCGGGTCAGGGAACCGAGCTGTTCGTCGGCATCCCGGAGACGCTGGACGAATCGGCGATCCGCGACGGTTTCACCGACGGCACCACGGAATTCGGTTACCGCTGGAACGGGCAACCCGATCTGGCGGCGACCCGGCTGCGGAAACTCGTGGCCGCGCTACCGCTGAGCTACTGGACCGGCCCCTTGGGTCCGCCGGTACGCGCGGTCGTGACCCACGTGGACGACCGTTTCCGGCAGCCGCTGTTCGACGGCTGGATGGATGCCGCCCTCGCCCAGCGCGATACCCGCTGGGGAGAGGCCCTGTTCACCGCCGGGATGCCGTCGAACCTGGCGATCCTGCGCCGTCGTGAACTGTTCGCGCTGCTCCCGCCCGGCGACCAGCTGCGCCATCTGCTGCGGCTCGGTACCTCCTGGCTGTCCGAACTCGAATCCCTGCTGCCCGCGGTGGCCCACCCCTGGCCTCCGGAACTGGCCCGGCATCTCCTGCACCTGTTCGAGGAACGGGCCCGGACCGCCGCGGCCCGGCGGGGCGCGCCGGGCACCTACCCCAGCGCGCACCGTTCGCTGTTGCACACCGCCACCCTCCATCTGCCACCCGACTGCGCGGGCGAGGTCACCGCGCTGGCGGGCCGCTGCGAAGCCGACGACTGGGCCGCGGCCCTCGGACTGCTCGCCCACGACCTCCACCAACGATCCGCAATGCTCGAGGAGCTGAAATGAACACCGTCACCGAACCCGCCCCGGCGCTGCTGCGCCCGCACGCCGAACAGGCATTCGCCGACGAACTGCGCGCCCTGATCGCCGTGGACGATCGTCCGCGCCCGCCGTCGTGGACCATGTCACCGTGGGCTGTGGTCACCTATCTGCTGGGCGGCGCCCTGCCCAACGGCACCGTGATCAGCCCCAAATACGTGGGACCGCGCCGGCTGATGGAGGTCGCCGTCGCGACCCTGGCGACCGATCGCGCCCTGCTGCTGCTCGGTGTCCCCGGCACCGCGAAGACCTGGGTCTCCGAACATCTCTCGGCTGCCATCAGCGGGTCGTCCACCCTGCTGGTCCAGGGCACCTCGGGGACCGCCGAGGAAGCCATCCGGTACGGCTGGAACTACGCCCGGCTGCTCGCCGAGGGTCCCAGCGATGCCGCGCTGGTGCCCTCGCCGATTTTGAACGCGATGCGCACCGGTGCCATCGCCCGGCTCGAGGAACTCACCCGGATCCCGTCGGATGTCCAGGACGCGCTGATCACCATTCTGTCGGAGAAGACCCTGCCGGTTCCCGAACTCGGGATGGAAGTGCAGGCCGCCAAGGGTTTCAACATCATCGCGACCGCCAACGACCGCGACCGCGGCGTGAACGAACTGTCCTCCGCACTGCGCCGCCGGTTCAACACCGTCGTCCTCCCGTTGCCCGGCAGCGAAGCCGACGAGATCGATATCGTGACCCGCCGGGTCGAACAGCTGGGTTCGGCGCTGGAACTGCCCGAGGTCCCGGCCGCCGCCGAGGAGGTGCGCCGGGTGGTGCGTATCTTCCGGGAGCTGCGCACGGGCCTCACCGCCGACGGCCGGACCAAGCTGAAGTCTCCGTCGGGCACGCTCTCCACGGCCGAGGCCATCTCCGTGATCACCAACGGTATGGCGCTGTCGGCGCATTTCGGTGACGGTGTGCTGCGGGCCGCCGATATCGCGGGCGCGGTGATCGGTTCGGTCGTCAAGGATCCGGTAGCCGATTCGGTGGTGTGGACCGAGTACCTCGAGGCCGTGGTGCGCGAACGTCGCGAATGGTCCGATTTCTACCGCGCCTGCCGGGAGATCAACGGATGAGCCGCGCGCAGGCGGCCGAACCCGGAGAGACCCGGGTCTTCGGGATACGGCATCACGGCCCCGGTTCGGCGCGGTCGTTGCGCCTGGCACTGGAGGAGTTCCGGCCCGACACCATCCTGATCGAGGGCCCGGCGGACGCCGACCCCTTGGTGGTCCATACCGCCGCCGCGTCGATGGCGCCGCCGGTCGCCCTGCTCGGTTATGTCTCCGACGAACCGGCCCGGGCCGCGTTCTGGCCGTATGCGGTGTTCTCCCCGGAATGGCAGGCGCTGCGCTACGCGGTCGACAACGAGGTACCCGTCCGGTTCTGCGATCTACCCGCCGCCCAGGTCCTGGCCGTCGACGACCGCGCCGGTGGCCGTGACGCACTGGCCGAACTGGCGGCCGCGGGCGGCTACGACGATGCCGAACGCTGGTGGGACGCGGTGGTCGAATCGACTTCGGACAGCGGGACATTCGAGGCCATCACCGAGGCCATGGCCGCGCTCCGCGAGACCGCGATCATCGAACCGGAAACCGGAACGGTCATCGGCCCGACCGGTGCGCCCGAAACCGAGGGCGGTACCGCCGATCCGGAGGCTCCACCGGCCGGCGAGTTCCAAGCCGCCTCCGCCGATGAGGTCGGCAACGGCGATCCCGGCGCCGCACCGGCTGCCGAACATCCCGGCGAGTCCCCGACCCCCGCACCCGACGAGACCGACGGTCCGGAGTCGGCGCCCCCGCAACCCGAACCGCTGATCCTCGACCGGCACACCCTGATCCGCGAAGCCCATATGCGGCAGGTACTGCGCAAGGCGCGCAAGGACGGCGCCCGCCGGATCGCCGTGGTCTGCGGCGCCTGGCACGCCCCCGCGCTCCAGGAACCGCTCGGACCCGCCGCCGCGGATCTCCGCCTGTTGAAAGGCTTGCCGAAGGTCAAAGCAACCCTGACCTGGGTGCCGTGGACGCATTCGCGGCTCGCCGCCGCGTCCGGTTACGGCGCGGGAGTCACCTCGCCCGGGTGGTACCACCATCTGTTCACCGAGACCGAGCGCCCGATCGCGTCCTGGCTCACCAGGGTCGCGGGCGTATTGCGCGCCCACGACCTGCCGGTCTCCAGTGCCCACATCATCGAGGCCGTACGGCTCGCGGAAACGCTGGCGGCCCTGCGGGCGCGGCCGCTGGCCGGGCTCTCCGAGGTCACCGAGGCGACCCGCGCGGTGCTGTGCGAGGGCGACGATACGGCGCTGCGTCTGGTCGGGACGGAGCTGGTGGTGGGCGAGTCACTCGGCGCGGTACCGCCCGAGGCGCCGACCGTACCGCTGGAAGCCGATCTGCGGGCCGCGGCCCGTACCCTGCGGCTGAAACAGGAAGCGCTGGTCCGCACGCTGGACCTGGACCTGCGTAAAGAACGCGATATCGGCAGATCGAGGCTGCTGCACCGGCTCCGGCTGCTCGGCGTGCACTGGGGTACACCCGGCGCCGGTACCGTGCAGTCGAAGGGTACGTTCCGGGAGACCTGGGAACTGCGCTGGGAACCGGAGTTCGCGGTCCGGGTGATCGAGGCCTCCCGCTGGGGTACCACGGTGCAGGCGGCGGCCGAGGCGAAGATCCTCGATACGGCCGCGCGGTCCGGCAGCGGGGTCACCGAACTCACCGAGGCGCTGGAATTCGCGTTGCTCGCCGAACTGCCGGGCGCGCTCGACGGGCTGATCACCCGGCTCGGTTCGGCGGCCGCGGTGGACCACGATATGACCCATCTGCTGGCCGCGCTGCCCGGTCTGTTGCGCACGCTGCGGTACGGAGACGTCCGCGGCACCGATACCTCGGCGCTGACCCATGTCGCCGACAGCATGCTGGTCCGCATCTGCGCCGGCCTGCCCGCCGCGGTCACCGGACTCGGCGACGACACCGCCGCGGCGCTGCGCGATCAGCTCGATACCGCCACCACCGCCGTCCATACCCGGGACCACGCCGAATCCACCGAACAATGGCTGTCGGTACTCGCCCGGCTGGCCGACCGGCCCGATGTGCACGGCCTGCTGGTCGGCCGGACGGTACGCCTGCTCTGCGACGCCGACCGGATCGATACCGAGGAGGCGGCCCGGCGGCTGGCGGCGGCTTTGTCGGTCGGCCACACCGCCGCCGCGAAGGCCGCCTGGGTCGACGGTTTCGTCGGCGGCCGCGGCCTGGTGCTGGTCCACGATCGTGCCCTGCTGCGGCTCATCGACGGCTGGCTCGCCGGTCTGTCCGAGGAGCAGTTCGTCGAGGTGGTACCGCTGCTGCGCCGCACCTTCGGCGCCTTCGAATCCGGGGAGCGCCGCGCGATCGGCGAAGCCGTGCGCGACGGCCGCCCGGCCGCGACCGCTCCCGGGGCCGCCGAAACCGATCCGGCCCGCGGCCTGCTCGCCCTGCGCACCGTCGCCGACATCCTGGGAGTCCCCGCTTGAATACCACCCCACTGCACGGTCTCACCGACGAGGCCCGGCTGCGCCGCTGGCGCCTGGTGCTCGGCGCGGCCGCCGAACCGGCGCTCGGCGGACTCGGCACCGCCGACGACAAGGCCATCGACAAAGCCCTCGGCGCGGTCTACGACAACGGTGGCGGCTCCCGTGGTGATCGGGCCGGCGGCCTGGGCGGGTCGGCGCCGCGGGTCGCGCGGTGGCTCGGTGATATCCGCACCTACTTCCCGTCGACCGTGGTGGAGGTGGTGCAGCGGGACGCGGTGGAGCGGCTGAACCTCACCCAGCTGCTGCTGGAACCGGAACTCATGGAGGCGGTCGAACCCGATGTGCATCTGGTCGGCACGCTGCTGAGCCTGAACCGGGTCATCCCGGAAACCACCAAGGCCACCGCTCGGATGGTGGTATCGAAGGTGGTCAAGGAGATCGAGCAACGGATCGCGACCCGTACCGTGGCCGCGGTGAGCGGGGCGCTCAACCGGTCCGCCCGCACCTCCCGGCCCAAACCGCGCGATATCGATTTCGACCGCACCATTCGCAAGAACCTCGCCAATTACCTGCCCGAGCAGCGCACCATCATCGCCGAACGGCTGGTGGGTTACGGTCGGCGGGCCCAGGCGGTGCATCGTGATGTGATCCTGGCGATCGACCAATCCGGTTCCATGGCCTCCAGCGTGGTGTACTCCTCGGTATTCGGCGCGGTCCTGGCGTCGATGCGATCGCTGCGCACCTCACTGGTGGTTTTCGACACCGAGGTCGTGGACCTCACCGAAAAGCTGTCCGACCCGGTCGATGTGCTGTTCGGCACCCAGCTCGGCGGCGGGACCTACATCAACCGGGCCATCGCCTACTGCCAGTCGCTCATCACCCGTCCCACCGACAGCCTGTTCTTCCTGATCTCCGACCTCTACGAGGGCGGGGTCCGGGAGGAGATGCTGCGCCGTGTGCACGCCATGAAGGAATCGGGTGTCCAGGTGGTGGTACTGCTGGCGCTCTCCGATGACGGCGCGCCCTCCTACGATCGCGAGAACGCCGCGGCGCTGGCGGCACTCGGCGTGCCGGCCTTCGCCTGCACCCCCGACCGGTTCCCGGACCTGCTGGCCCAGGCGCTGAACCGGGGGGATCTCATGCGCTGGGGAACCGAGCACCGCTGAAACCGTGCGCGCACTCCGTGGCCCGGCCCGAGCGGGCCGGGCCACGGAGCCCGACTCACAGGTCGGCGATCGCGGCCAGCGGTGGGGTGCGCGCGGCCCGGATCGCCGGCCAGAGCGCGGCCAGTACTCCCACGATCGCGGAGCCGACCAGCATGTACACCAGCTGATCCCACGGCACCGCGATCTGGTCCAGGCCGAGATCCCGCAGGGTGCGCAGGAATCCGACGCCCAGGCCCAGGCCCAGGATCGCCCCGACGAGGGCCCCGAACACCGCGATCAACATGGATTCCAGGTAGATCGTGCGGCGTACCTGTGCCCGCTGGGTGCCCACCGCGCGCAGCATGCCGATCTCCCGGCGGCGCTCCACCACCGAAAGCGCCAGGGTGTTCACGATGCCCAGTACCGCGATCACCACTGCCAGGGCGAGCAGACCGTAGAGGATGGCCAGCAGGTTGTTGATCTGCTTGGCGTTCTCACCCTTGAACTCCTCGCGGTCCATAACCTGCACGATCACGAATTCCTCGGTGGCGCGCTCCAGATCGGTGCGCATGGACGCGAGGTCGGCCCCCGAGCGGGCCTTGATCAGTACCGCGACATCGGCCCGCAGGGATATCGGAACCGCCCGCTCGTAGACCGTCGACGGCACCATCAGCGGCCCCAGGACCCGCGAATCCGTGTACACCCCGGCCACCGTCAACGGGATCTCCGTACCGTCGAGGGTTTTCACCGGTAGCCGGTCACCGGTGGTCACGCCGTGCTCGGTCGCCTCGTCCTGGCCGAGCAGGATTTCGGAGTCGCCGAGGGTCGCCGAACCGCTCAGCATGTCGAGGTTCACGACCTGGTCCAGGGGGCCGTCGGGCGAGGTCCCGAATTCGTCGTCGTCACCGATCTTCAGCGCCAGTCCGCGCAAGCCCACGGTCTGCGCCGCCTCGGGCACCTTCGACCGCACCGCGTCGGCGGCGTCGGTCGGCACGCCCATCATCTGCGGCCCGGTGAGGACGTAGTCGGCTTCGATGCCCTGGTCCACCACTCGGGAGATGCTGACCTTCGCCGATTCGCCGAGCATGCCGATGGCGGTGACCAGCATGAGTCCCAGGGTCAGCGCGAACGCGGTGGCAGCGGTACGGCGGGGATTGCGGGTCGCATTATTGCGCGCCATCCGTCCGATCGATCCGAACGGCCGGATGAGCAGGCCCAGTCCGGCCAGCACCGGGCGCGACAGCGCGGGCGAGGCGAACAGCACCGCCAGGATCAGGCCCAGCGCCCCGACACCCACCACGGCGGCCGCCCCGCCGCCGGTGTTGCGGGCGCCCAGCACCACCAGCACGATGCCGGCGACCGCCAGTACCGCGCCGGTCACCGTGCGCGCCCGCAGGGTGTCACCGGCGGAGGCGAACTCCTCGCGCATGGCCTGGACCGGCGGAATCCGGGAGGCACGGCGGGCCGGCGCGTACGCGCTCACCACCGTCACCAGCAGGCCGACCGCGAAGGCGACCGCCACGGTCCGGGGCAGGACGGCCATCCGGCCCGTCGGCAATCCGAGATCGAACGCGTTGAGCAGCCCGGCGAGCCCGTAGGCGAGCCCGATACCGGCCAGCAGGCCGAGCAGACTGCCGAGCACGCCGACGACCAGCGCCTCCCCGACCACCGACCGGCCCACCTGACCACGGCTCGCGCCGACGGCCCGCAGCAGCGCGAGTTCGCGCAACCGCTGCGCCACCAGCATCGAGAAGGTGTTGTAGATGATGAAGGTGCCGACGATCAGCGCGATGGCGCCGAAGGCCAGCAGGAAATAGTTCAGGAAGTTCAGCGCCTCGGAGAGCTGGGACCGCATATCGGCGCGCACCTGGTCGCCGTTCTGCACCTTGTAGTCCGGGTACAGCATGGACAGCCGGTCACGCAGGGTGTCTCCGGGTATGCCCTCGGCCGCGATATCGACGTAGGCGACGTGGGTCCCGTCGGTGAACAGTTCCCGGGCCTGGGCCTCGGTGAACTGCAGCCCGATCATGCCCCCGGTATCCGCGGGCAGCGCGTAGATGCCGGTGAGCGTGACATCGATCGGACCACCGTGGGAGGGGACGAGCACCTTGGTGTGGTCCCCGACCTTCAGGCCGGCCCGTTCGGCGGCACCGGTGTTGAGGGCGAACTGGCCGGATTCGGCGGGGGGTACACCGGCGACGAACGGATCGGGCTCGGCGACCGCCTGCTGCGGCGAGATATAGGCCTGCCCTGAACTGGGCGCGCCGCCGGTCTGCACCGCTTTCTTCCCGGACGGATCGAGCAGCACCACCGACCCCTCGATACCGGGGGCCACGGTGCGAACGCCGTCCATGGCGGCGATCCGGTCGACCACGTCCTGGGGAATACCGGCGGACTGCCGCTCCTCCGGGCTCACCCGCACATCGACGCCCTTGGCCTCATTGGCGAAGATCCCGTCGAAGGTGCGCTGCAGCGTATCGGTGAAGACGAACGACCCCGCGATGAACGCGGTCCCGAGTACCACCGAGAGCAGAGTCAGTACCAGCCGCACCTTGTGCGCGGCGAGATTGCGCAGCGCCACCCGGCGCATCGGATTGGCGGCCACTACCGGACCGCCCGCGCCGGCCGGGGACGCTCGCACATTCCAGGGTGCGTCACCGGACCTCCAGGGCTTTCATCCGGTCCAGCACCGAGTCGGCGGTCGGATCGCGCATCTCGTCCACGATCCGGCCGTCGGCCAGGAAGACCACGCGGTCCGCGTAGGCCGCGGCGGTGGGTTCATGGGTGACGATAACGACCGTCTGGCCGAATTCGTCCACCGCCGCCCGCAGGATCGACAGCACCTCGCCGGAGGAGTGGGAGTCCAGGTTGCCGGTCGGTTCGTCACCGAAAATAATCTGCGGTTTAGCCGCCAGCGCCCGTGCACAGGCGACCCGCTGCTGCTGGCCGCCGGACAGTTCGCTGGGCCGGTGACCCAGCCGGTCCTCCAGACCGAGCCGCTTCAGCACCGTGTTCAGCCATTCCGAGTCCGGGGGTCGGCCGGCGATATCGAGCGGCAGGGTGATGTTCTCCAGTGCGGTCAATGTCGGGACCAGGTTGAACGCCTGGAACACGAAGCCGACGCGGTCCCGGCGCAGGGCGGTCATCTGTTTGTCGGACAGGTCGGTGAGCTCGATGTCACCGATCAGCACCCGGCCCGAACTGGCCTCGTCCAACCCCGCCAGACAGTGCATGAGGGTCGACTTCCCGGAGCCGGACGGCCCCATGATCGCGGTGAACTCGCCCCGCGCGAAATCGACCGTTACCGCGTCCAGCGCGGTGACCCGCGTATCCCCGGACCCGTAGACCTTGGTCAGTTCGATGGCGCCGGCGGCGACGGTGGACGGGGTGCCCGGCTCGGCCGGGTCCACGTCGACAGCGTGAGCAGTCATGGGTCCAGTGTGTCGGGCCGCCGCGAGCGGCGCCATCCGGGATCGCCCTGACCACTCCTACACCTGCGGGGTCGCCGCGTACGCGGGTGGGATGACACCCACCGCCAGAAAACGAAACGGCGGGCCCACCTGTCGTGGGACCCGCCGTTGTCGCTACGTCGCTCAGTTCAGTGGTGCCGACTTCCACCAGGTCAGCATCTCGTCGACGGTGCCGACGATGCCGTCGGTGTACATCAGGTACTGGGCTCGTTCGGGATGGTTGGTGAACACCGTGACCATCTTCGGGCCGTCGCTGTCCCATGTGTAGTTGGTGTAGGTCTGGCCGCCGTTGGCGTCGGTGGACTTCTCCGAGGTCGCGGGCAGTCCCTTGACCACCGATTCCACCTCGGCCGCGGAGGCGTAGGCGTAGATCCGGTAGAACGGATCGTCGTTGTTGTTACCGCCGTAGCAGCGCCACTGCCAGGCCCATTTACCGAAGTCGGGTTCGCCGTCGTCGGGGCTGGGTGTGTAGCTGTTGTCGGTCTCCCAGCATTTCGCGTCGTGGTACCCGACTTCTTCGGACGTCGACCCGGGCACCAGCTGCGGGAATTCCTTGCTGATGGAGTCCGCGGTCGCGGGTACCGGGGCCACGGTGGTCTGGGTACTGGTTCCGGCGGCCGTGGGGTCCGTTTCGCCGCCTCCGCCGCTCCCGGCGAGGGCCACCACGCCGATGACGACGCCGATCAGCACCACGAGCCCGACACAGATGGCGACGATGAGTCCGGTGTTCGACTTGGGCGGGCGCGGCGCCTGCTGGACCTGAGCCATCGGCTGCGGATAGCTCGTGGGCTGGGTGTATCCGCCCGGTGTTCCGCCGCCGTACGGCTGGCCGACGGGCGTGGTGTACCCGAGAGTGCCACCGTAGGGCTGCTGGTGCCCGTCGCCGGGACCCTGCTGGAATCCGCTCGCGTACTGCTGGCCCGGCGCCCCGCCGGCATAGGGCTGGCCCTGGACACCACTGGCATAGTGCTGACCCTGCACATTGCTCGCGTAGGGCTGGCCCTGGACACCACTGGCATAGTGCTGACCCTGCACATTGCTCGCGTAGGGCTGGGCCGGTGCGCCCCCGGCGTAGGGCTGGGGCGCCGCGGTGCTCGGGTACTGATTCGCCCCGCTGTTGTACGGCCCGGACTGATAGGCCGGGTTCACCATGGTGGGCGGCGGTACGGCCAGCGGGATCGCCGGAGAACTCGGCGAGGTGAGCGCCTGTTTGGCGGCTTCGGCGAATTCGGTGCACGAGGTGAACCGGTCATCGGGACGCTTCGCCATCGCTTTGGCCAGGACCGCGTCCAGCGACGGCGGCAGTTCCGGCCGGGCCGCGCTCAGCGACGGCGGCGGTGACTGCAGATGCCCTTGAATGACCCCCGCCGGATTGGTGGAGGTGAACGGCCCGCTGCCGGTGAGCAACCAGTACAGCGAACAGGCGAGCGAATACTGGTCCGAGCGGTGATCGAGGTCGGCGCCGGTGAGCTGTTCGGGTGAGGCGTAGGCCAGTGTGGCCGTGAACGTACCGGTCTGGGTGAGGTGTCCGGTGTCGTCGCGCAGGCGCGCGATACCGAAATCGGTCAGGTAGACCCGTTCACCACGGCCGCCGGTCGAGCGGGCCAGCAGGATATTGGCCGGTTTCACGTCCCGGTGCATCACTCCCATACCGTGCGCGTAGTCGAGCGCGGACGCGGTTTCGGCGATGATCTGGACAGCCCGTTCGGGCGGCAACTTCTGCGGATCCACCGAGGCGGCGTCGATACCGTCGATGTACTGCATCGAGATCCACAGCTGTTCGTCTTCGAGACCGCGGTCGTAGACCGTGACGATATTGGGGTGGTCCAGGCGGGCGACCAGATCGGCCTCCCGTTCGAACCTGGCGCGCACCTCCTTGTCGAAGAACATCTCGCGGTTCAGCAGTTTGAGCGCTGTCATCCGCGGCAGCCGCGGATGTTTCGCGAGGTAGACCGAGCCCATCCCACCCCGGCCGAGTTGCCGGTCGATGACATAGCCGGCGAAAACATCGCCGTTGGCCAGCATGTCTGCTCCAATTCCCGCCTGCGGGACCGGGACCCACCGGTACGCAGGCGTAGACGAAAAGCGTGTCCGGACCGCAGCGGTCCGGGCACGCGAAATCATCGAAACCATAGCAGCAGTCGATGGAGCGCCGAGGGCTCTCACCGGTCCGCATACGCAGCCGCAACACGGTCGCTACACCGGCACTGCGCTACCGGCACGCCGCCGGAACCCCGGCACCGGGCCGACCCACCACCGATACACGGGATCCCGGCGCTATGGCGTCGCGCCTGGATCCCGGGGCGGCCGGGGCGGTTGCGCCACCGGCGGGGCCACCCCGGGAAGGTTGCGGAAGCCGGGCAGATCGATCATCGCCGGCTCGGCCGGATTCGAACGGTGCGCCCGGCCGGGGCGGGTGGCCCGTTCGTCCGCCGGGGACACGGTATCGGGCGCGTGCCGGGTGTCGGGGTTCGGCTGCCGGAACTCGGCCGAACCCGGTTGCGGCCCGGCCGTGGCCGGGGGCCGGTGGCCGCCGGGGCCGGGCGGCGGACCGGGCTGCCGGTATTCGGCGGACCGGTAGGGCGGGGCCGCGCCCGGATGCGGGTACTCGGTGGACGGATACCGCGGCGGCGGCGGACCGGGGCGACGGTGTTCGGTGGCGGGATAGCCCGGCACGCCCCGCGTTCCGGGCTGCCGGAACTCCCCCGATCCGTACCCCGGGGCGGGTCCCGTCGGCGCCGGATACCGCTGCGCGGGCCGCAATCTGACCCCCGGCGGCCCGCCACGCGGTCCCGGCGGGCGCAGTGTCCGCGCGGCGGCCGTCGCGAATTCGGTACAGCTGAGGAACCGGTCGGCGGGATTCTTGGCCAGGGCCCGCGCGAGGACCTCGTCGAGCCCCGGGGGCAGTCCCGGCCGGATCCGGGTGAGCCGGGGCACCGGTGCGGTCAGATGAGCCTGGATGAGCTCGGCCGGATTGTTGCCGCGATACGGCCCCGACCCGGTGAGCAGCCAGAACAGGGTGCAGGCCAGTGAGTACTGGTCGCCGCGGTGGTCGAGTTTCGCGCCGGTCAGCTGTTCGGGTGCGGCATAGGCCAGGGTCGCGGTGATGGTGTCCGCCGCGGCGATGGTGGTTTCGGCGTCACGCACCCCCGCGATACCGAAATCGGTGAGCAGCACCCGTTCCGGCTGCCCGATGGGCGGCTTCGCGAGCAGGATGTTGCCCGGTTTCACATCCCGGTGCAGCACCCCGTTGGCGTGGGCGAAGTCCAGGGCGATCCCGGTATCGGCGACGATCTGGACCGCCCGCCGGGGATCGAGGACGTGCAGATCCACCAGCGAGGCATCCGAACCCGGCACGTACTGCATCGAGATCCAGAGCTGTTTGCCCTCGGCGCCGCGGTCGTAGACGGTGACGATATTGGGATGCTCGAGCCGGCCCGCCAGTTCGGATTCCCGTTCGAATCGCAGACGGATCTCCCTGTCCAGGTACAGGTCCGGGTTGAGCAGTTTCAGCGCGACCAGCCGCGGGAGCCGCGGGTGCCGGGCGAGGAACACCATGCCCATCCCGCCGACGCCCAGCCGCCGCCGGATGGCATAGCCCGCGAAGTCGTCACCGGGCTCGAGCATGGCCGATTCCCCCTCGTCGGGTCGTACGCGTGTCTTCCGGTGTATCTTCCCGCACCGCCCGGGCGCAACACGAGAGCCGGTTGTCGGTTCGGGCCGATAGTCTGACGCCATGCGCATTGGAGCACATGTCCGCACGGAGAGCGACCCGATCGGGTACGGCGAGCGACTCGGCGCCGATGTCGTCCAATTGTTCGTAGTGGATCCGCAGAGTTGGGACAAACCCACACCGCATCCGGCGACCGAGCAGATCCTGGCCAGCCCGATCGATGTGGTGGTCCATTCCTCCTATCAGATCAATGTGGCCAGCACCAACAACCGGCTGCGGATGCCGTCGCGTAACGCGGTGGCCCAGCAGGCGCGGGCGGCGGCCGATCTCGGCGCGTTCGGGCTGGTCGTGCACGGCGGTCATGTGCGCAATGACGACGAGATGGAGGCCGGTTTCGTCAACTGGCGCAAACTTTTCGAGCGCCAGCAGGACAAGGGCGGTTTCGCGGTCCCGATCCTGATCGAGAACACCGCCGGTGGCAACCACGCCATGGCCCGGCATTTCGACAATATCGCCCGCCTCTGGGATGCGGTCGGCGAATACGGGGCCGGGTTCTGCCTCGATACCTGTCACGCCTGGGCAGGCGGGGAGGATCTGGTCGGCGTGGTCGAGCGGATCCGGGGCATCACGGGCCGGATCGATCTGGTGCACCTCAATTCCTCCCGGGACGCGTTCGATTCGGGCGCGGACCGGCATGCCAATTTCGCCGAGGGCACCATCGATCCGGATCTGCTCACCGAGGTGTGCCGGAGCGCCGACGCGCCGGTGGTGCTGGAAACCCCCGCCGAGGGTATCGCCGACGATCTGGCCTATCTGCGCGAACATCTGGGCTAGCGGCGCGCGCCTCCCGGCCGACGCTGCCTCCCGGGACGAGATCACGACGGTGGCCCGCGCACGGGTGGTGGCACCGTTGTGATCAGCGCGACCGCAATCCTGGTCGGTGCGGGACCCCGGTGGTGTGCTCGAGAAGCGAACGATTCCGCTCTCGATCCGTGAGGTGCTCATGACATCCGAAAACGCCACCCCCGCCATCCTCCCCACCGTGGTCAAGCTCGGGTCCAGGATCGGCGCGCGCATCGACGGAGTACGACTGGGCGGTGACCTCGGACCGGCGGCCGTCGAGGCCATCCGCAAGGCGCTGGTGGAACACAAGGTGATCTTCTTCCGCGGCCAGGATCAGCTCACCGAAGACGGCCAGTACGAGTTCGCCGGACTGCTCGGCAGCCCGACCACCCCGCATCCGACGGTCACCTCGCACGGCGAGAAGACCCTGGCCATCGACTCCGAATACGGCAGCGCCAACAGCTGGCACACCGATGTCACGTTCGTGGACCGCATCCCGAAGGCGTCGATCCTGCGGGCGGTGACCCTGCCGCCCTACGGCGGCTCCACCACCTGGGCCTCCACCGTGGCCGCCTACGATTCGCTGCCCGAGCCGCTGCGGCTGCTGGCGGAGAACCTGCGGGCGGTGCACACCAATGTCTACGACTATGTGGGCCGCCACGGTGAGCACCCGGACGAGAAGACCAAGGAGCACCGCGCCGAGTTCGAGTCCTCGCTCTACGAAACCGAGCACCCGGTGGTGCGGGTCCATCCGGAGAGCGGCGAACGCGCGCTGCTGCTCGGCCATTTCGTGCGGAACTTCGCCGGCTTCTCGACCACCGAATCGCAGGCGCTGTTCCGGATCCTCCAGGACCGGGTGATCCGGCTGGAGAACACGGTGCGCTGGGATTGGCAACTCGGCGATGTCGCGATCTGGGACAACCGCGCCACCCAGCACTACGCGGTCAACGATTACGACGGCCAGCCGCGCCGGCTGACCCGGATCACCCTTGCCGGTGATATCCCGGTGGGTGTCGACGGCCGGCCGAGCACCGTCATCTCCGGTGATGCCGGTCACTACTCGGTGGTCGAGGCACCGCGCGCGCTGGCCTCCTGAGCCGGTCGGCCTCCGCGGTCGGGGTATGCGCCGAGGTCCGCCGGGTAAACCCGGGTGCGACCGGCCGCGGGGGCATCCGCCAGACTGGTGGGCATGAACTACTGGCCACCGACAGGTTCGCCCCAGGCGGCACCGGGCGCTACCGGAACCTTCCCGGCCGATTCCCGAGCCGGCGGCGCGGTCCGGGTGCGGATCACTCCGCGCCGCCCCCGCGGCGGCGGTGCGGGGGTCGCCCGGTGACACGACGTCGTACTGCCCGCGGCCCACGCAGCCGCAACCGTCACGAACTGCGTGCCCCCGCGCACCGGCGGCCGACGGTCCATCCCAACCCCGCGGGCCTCAGTGACAAGCCCTGCGGCGGCGTGATGTGTGTCCGTCCCGGGCCGGGGCAACCCGAGGCCGGGTCCTAGGCAGTGTCTCCCAATAGTCGGAGCCATTCGGTGATAAGTGTCAGGAGCAGCCCGGCGCGGTAGGCCAGGGCGAGTTCGTCGTATCCGGTAGCGATGGCGCGCCATTGCTTGATTCTGTTGAAGGCGCGTCCGACCACGTTGCGGCGTTTATTGATGACAGAGCTATAGCGCATATGCTTATGTCATAACGGCGGCGTGTCGCAGCGTGGACACGGTTGCGAACGCGACGACCGCGCCACAGCGCCCATGTACGAGACAGCAGGTGGCGGCACGCTCGCGCTCGCTGCCCAGGTCCCGGTGAGCGCGGCCTTCGGCGATTCCGGCAATGGCCGTCGAAACTGCGAACTGTGGCCGGCGATACGGTTCGGGGCCGCGGCGATTTCGGTGTTACTCCGCGCCGTGGTCGCGGCGGTCGGCCTCCACCCTGCCCGCTGTGCCGGCCGGCAGGCCGCGCCCGCCCGTCAGCGGCAA
Organism: Nocardia sp. NPDC050799; assembly: GCF_040654015.1. Lineage (NCBI taxonomy): Bacteria > Bacillati > Actinomycetota > Actinomycetes > Mycobacteriales > Nocardiaceae > Nocardia > Nocardia sp. NPDC050799. The sequence continues at coordinate 56,908 of NZ_JBFAHF010000031.1, read as the reverse complement.
CCCATGGCGACCGCGCCTTCGCCGGTGCGCACGGAGCGAGATCTCCGATTCACGAAGGCCGTTCGGCCGCGGTTTTCCGCCTCGCCCGCGATGCGCGCAGGTTGGCGAGATTGCCGCAGGTGAGCACATCATGCCAAGCGCCGCTGTTGTTGGGCGATCGATCGTAGAAAGCTCCAGGGCAACGCGGATTGCGGCAGGTCTTCAGCCGGCGGAAGGTGTTGCTCACCTGGGCCTGGTGCGCCTCGATGGCCATCGCCGACATGATCCGGCGCCACCCCTGCCCGACCGGCTCGAGCACCACCGCGCCGTCCGGCCCAACGACCGCGTTGACGTCGACCTCCGCGATCGAGGCAATGGGCTCAGGTCCGCCCTCGTGCCCGCCACGGCGGCGAACCGCCTCGGCGATGCGCGTCCGGACACCACGCAACTCGCCCAGGTCGTCCTTTGTGAGCCTGACTTGCCGGTACGTCCGCCCGGTGACCTCGGACCACTGGCGCAGCGCGTCGTCGGCCCACTCTTGCGCGGAGCGCACCGAATCGAGCAGATCCGCGGTTTCGGGCCGGGCCCGCGGCCTCGTGTTCAAGAAGTCCTGAATCAGCGCCAAGCCACCGGGCGCCGTCGACAGCTCGTACCGTTGGGAGGCTGGCCATGACATGGCATCAGTTTAGAGCCGTCCGATACTGCACTGACCCCGTCGCGGCGCGGGGCCGGCACGCCGAGAACCCCGCACCGCGAGGGCGCTCGTGCAGGAACCGCTACGCCGGCAGTTTCGTCGCGAGAAGGTCCACCGGCGTGATGACCGGCGGCGTGGCGAACAACTCGTCACCCCGGGCTTCGATCTCCTCCCGAACCTTGCCCTGCAGGTGAACTTCGCGGTCGTCCTCCGTCTCGAACGCGTCGAAGATGCGGAACGACGAGGGGCCGAGCCGGAACGCGAACCAGGCCAGCGTCCCGGGCTCGGCATCGACGAGTTTCTCGGCGTCGACCAGGAACCGCGCGACGTCGTCCTCCTTTCCTTCCCGGGCCTCGAACTCCACGAAGAATCCGTATGCGGGCATTGACTCCACCTTTCCGATCCAACTGGCACTTCACCAGAAGCTACGTGGCGCAACCGCACCGTCTCGCGTGCATCGCGCCGATCTCGAGCACTCATTCGGCCACACTCGAGCGCCGACTATGACAGAACCATATCGATTGTGATTATGTCTACTACAACTGCCGTCCCGTTGAGTAGTCGCGAGTTCCGCGGGGTCGCGGGACGATGCGGCCGCCCGGCCCGGGCCCGACCCACACGCGACTCAGCGGAGATTCTTGGCATACCAGTCCATAACGAGTAACGTTCTTGTCGAACCAGTCCAGAATGGATCGGATCACACAGCTATGGAGAGGATTCTCATGAGCACCAGCGATCGCCGTTTCCTGATCACGGGCGCAGCAGGCAAGACAGGCGCAGCGACCACCCGCCTCCTGCTCGAGCAGGGGCACGCCGTGACCGCGTTCGTGTACCGAGAGGACGAGCGGTCGCATGCTCTGGCCAGAGCCGGCGCTGACGTCGTGGCGGGCGATCTACGCGACTTCCGCGATGTGAGCGCGGCGATGGTGGGCGTCGAAAGCGTTTACTTCTGCTACCCGGTCGAGCCGGGGCTGATCGAAGCGACGGTCAACGTGGCGCAGGCTGCCGCCGAAGCCGGCGTGGACGCGGTGGTCGACATGTCGCAGGTGTCAGCACGCCGCGACGCGAAGAGTAACGCCGCACGACAGCACTGGATCGCAGAGCGACTCCTGGATCGCGGCCCCTTCCGCACCACGCACCTGCGGCCGACGTTCTTCGCAGAGTGGATCAACTGGGGCTGGCTCGGTGGTGGCGAGCCGGGAGTGCTGGCGTTGCCCTTCGGCGCCGGACGGCACGCGCCGATCGCGGGTGACGACCAGGCGCGCGTCATCGCCGCCGTTCTCACCCACCCCGCGCCGCACGACCGTCAGATCTACCCGCTCTACGGGCCCGTCGAGATGAATCACGACGAAATCGCTGCCGCGATGTCGCGAGCCCTCGGTACAGCGGTCCGGTACGAGCCGATCAGTGTGGAGACTTTCCAGGCCGGCCTCCTGGCCCGTGGCGTGTCGCAGCACCTCGTCCAGCACCTGGGCAATGTGGCTGTCGACTACCGGAACGGCATCTTCGCCGGAACCAACAACCTTGTCGAGGTCATCACCGCTCAGCCACCCATGACAGTCGAGGACTACGTCGCAGCCAACCGCGAAACTTTCGACGTCGAAGCCGGACGCTTCGCAATCGCACCTACCGCCGCGTAGCCGCCCGGACCCGGGCGGACCTGCCGCCCGGACGGTTGTGGACCAAACTGTCAAGAACGGGCTAATCTGGCCACCATGGCACGCCCACGGAGTTTCGATCGGAACCAGGTCCTGGCCGCGGTCGAACGCCAATTCCGACGTACCGGGTACTCAGGCACGAGCCTCGACGATATCGCGGCGGTCACCCGCCTGGGCCGCGGCAGTTTGTATGCGGCGTTCGGGGACAAACACCGGCTGTTCCTGCTCACCCTCGGGGAATACTGCGATCGCAAGGCAGCCGAGGCAGAGAGCATGCTGACCGGCTCTGACGAGTCGGCCCTTCAACGCCTGCACGCCTATCTGACCGGCAACGCGCGCTTCGCTTTCGACGATCTGGACGGACTGGGCTGCATGGCCGGGAAGTTCGCGCTCGAAGTCGGCAGCTCGGATCCGGAAGCCGCGGAACTGATCGGCGCGTGCTTCACCCGGCAGCGTGCGGCGATCGAGGAATGCCTCGAGTCGGCGCGCCGGCACGGGGATCTCGATCCCGCGTCCAACCCTGCGGAGCTGGCCGCCATGCTGCTCGCGCTCGTCCGCGGCATCGACGTGATGGCCGGGGCGCGCATGGCCGGGAAACCCATGACGGCCGCGGTCCGGCAGGCGCTCGCCGGGTTGCCCGCCACCCGGCGAGGGCGGCGGGTCGTACAGCAGGTACTCGACGGCGGCGCCGCCTGACGTCACGCCGGGAAATCGTTGCCCACCCGGCCGGATTCTTCGGTCGCTGGCACAGCGAATTGTGAGTGCTCCGACTGCACCGTTGCCCACGCATCCAGTCGCACGTCAAGGCGGCGCGGTGACTCCAGACCCCGCTTGTGAATCGGCTGTCGGACGCTCGGACAGAATCAGCCCGTCCGTGATGCCGTAACCGGCGACCGGTCCGGGCAGCCCGAACTGCAATACATCTCGAAGCTCGCCCTAGTGGGTGCACCCGCTAGTACCGCCGCGTACTCAGCGCATCCCGGGCATCCCGGCGAAGAGCACCTCGAACACGGTCGGGTGGTTCCGGTAGATCCGGGTGGACGGGACGAACGGATCGACCTCCGAGGTATCGGTGACCACGTAGTCGGCGTGGCTACCCGGCGCCCGGTCCAGGACGCCCGAGCAGCGTGGCCCGCCGGTGGCGTTCACCTTGGGCAGATCGTTCGGGTACTGATAGGCCTCGGCTCCGTACATGAAACTCGCGTTGAACGAGGCGCCCGGGTTGCGCCCGCCGAAGAGGTCCTCGGCCAGCGGCATGGCCTTGGCGATCCCGCTGACCACGCAGAACAGCGCCGGTTTGTAGGCGTCGAGCAGGTCGGTGGTGGGCCGGAGCAGGTCCAGCGCGGTGGCCAGGTCCCGTTCGTTCTCGGTGAGCACCGCGCCGGTGGTGTCGGCCAGGCCGATCGTATCCAGCAGCAACGCGTCGAAGTTCTGCTCGTTCTCGGTAAGGGTGTGACTGAGCGCGGTGGCGTTGTCGACCGTGCGCAGCAGATCCGGGGCGGTGTCGGCGTAGAGGTCTGTCACCGCGGCGGCGGCCTGGAAATCGTGCCGGAGCGCGGGAATGCTCGGATTGATCTCGCGTAGCAGCCGGTCCGCGTCCACCAGCAGATCGCCGAGTCGCTCGCCGCGCCCCTGCAGCGCGGTACCGAGCGCGGTGAGCGTGGCGTTCAGTTTCGCCGGTTCGACCATGTTCAGAACTTCGGTGAGCCGCTCGAACAGCGTATTGAATTCGACGGTCACCGATTCGCCGCGCAGGACCTGACCCGGTCGCAGGCGGCCGGCGGGCTGGGCCGGCTCCAGGAAGTTCACGTATTTGGCACCGAACACCGTGGTGGAGCGAATATCGACTCCGGCGTTGCCCGGGACGAGCCGCATAAGGTCGGGGTTCATCTCGAGTTCGAGGCGAACCTCCCCGTTACCGGATTCGATCTTGCCGACCCGGCCGACCTCCGCGCCCCGGAATTTCACCTTGGCGTCGGGATCCATCACCAGCCCGCTGCGCGGTACCACGACCGATACCGGTTCCTTCGGCGTGAAGCCGCCGAAGAACATGATCAGCGAGAAGACCACGGCCAGGGCGATGATCAGCACCATCCCCAGCGCCGCGAGCTTGTACTGCACGGCGGCCCAGACCTTGCGCAGTGTCGTTGTCGGCCGATCGGACCGATTGTGTATCGGTACCACCACTCACCTGCCTCGAGCCGTTCGGCACCCCGGCGTGCCCGAACTGAACCGGATTTATGTCCAGACAGTTGTCCATGTTATGGCCGATTCAGTCCGGGCGGGCGGTTTTCGCCGATCACGTCCGGATTGCGACGTATCACGCGGTTTTCGCAGGTAGAAAGTGAAAAAGGCCCGCTCACAACTGGGTGAGCGGGCCTCGATCATAAGCCGTTACGGCATCGGTTACAGCGCTTTCTCGATCGCCGCGACCAGCGTGTCCGCATCCGGTGCGGTAGTGGGCCGGAACCGCCCCACCACACTCCCGTCCCGGTCGATCAGGAACTTCTCGAAGTTCCACTGCACATCACCGGCCGCACCCTCGGCGTCGGGGGTTTCGATGATCTCCCGGTACAGCGGATGCCGGCCGTCGCCGTTCACCTCGATCTTCTCCAGCAAGGGAAAGTCCACACCGTAGGTGGTGGAACAGAACTGCTGGATCTCCTCGGCGCTGCCCGGCTCCTGCCCCATGAACTGGTTGCACGGCACACCGACCACACTGAAACCGCGGTCACCGTAGTTCTTCTGCAGTTCGACCAACCCGGTGTACTGCGGTGTGAGACCGCATTTCGACGCGACGTTGACCAGCAGCACCACCCGGTCGCCGACCAGCTCACCGAGCGTGGACGCCGAACCCGACAGCGTGTTCACCGGAATATCCCGAACGTTCATTGGTAGCGCACCTGCCAACTCTTGATTCCGTTGATCCACCCCGATCGCAACCGTACCGGATCGGAAACGGAGGCAAGGTCGGGCATGGCATCGGCGATCGCGTTGAACATCAGGTCGATTTCCAGCCGGGCCAGATTGGCGCCCACACAGTAATGGGTGCCGGTACCGCCGAATCCGACATGCGGATTCGGATCGCGCAGGATATCGAAGGTGAACGGTTCGTCGAACCCTTCTTCGTCGAAATTGGCGGAACTGTAGAACAATCCGAGACGCTGCCCCTTCTTGATCTCCTGTCCGCCCAGGATGTGATCGGCGGTGGCGGTGCGCTGGAACGCGGTCACCGGAGTGGCCCAGCGCACGATCTCGTCCGGCGCGGTCCGCGGCCGCTGCTCCCGGTACAGCGCCCACTGTTCCGGGTTGTCCACGAACGCCTTCATCCCGTGGGTGATGGCATTGCGAGTGGTCTCGTTACCGGCCACGGCGAGCAGGATGACGAAGAACCCGAACTCGTCGGAGGCCAGTCCCTCCCCGTCGACATCGGCGTTGACCAGCTGGGTGACGATATCGTCGGCCGGACACGACCGCCGCTGTTCGGCCATGTTCCAGGCGTAGCCGAGGATCTCCGCCGAGGCCACGGTCGGGTCGCCGTATTCGGGATCGTCGTAGTTGAGCATCTGGTTCGACCAGTCGAACACCTTGCGCCGGTCCTCCTGCGGGACCCCGAGCAGTTCGGCGATCGCCTGCAGGGGCAGTTCGCAGGCGACCTGGGTGACGAAATCGCCACCGCCGCTCTTCTTCGCCTCGTGCACGATGCGGTGCGCGCGCTCGGTGAGCGCCGCGCGCAATCCCTCCACCGCCCGCGGAGTGAAACCTTTGGAGATTATCCGCCGCACCTTGGAATGCTTCGGGGGATCCATGTTCACCAGCAGCGCTTCGGTCAGCTGCATCTGATCGGGGGTGATATCGCCGGGCAGCCGGACAATGGACCCCTTCTCCTGCGAGGAGTACAGCTCCGGGTTGCGGGACAGTTCCTTGACATCCTCCAGCGTGCTGACCACCCAGTAGCCGCCGTCGTTGAAGCCACCCGAGGTCTCGTCGGACTGGGCGTTCCACCACACCGGCGCCGTCCGGCGCAGCAGCGCGAATTCCTCGACCGGACTGCGATCGGCCCACAGTGCGGGGTCGGTGAAATCGAACCCCGGGGGCAGTGCGGTTGTCATCAGGCGTCCTTTCCTTCTTCCGGGAGCGGTCGCAGCGGCGCTTCCGGTTGCACCTCGACCAGCACGAGATGGGCACCCCGCGGGGTGCCGACGACCGCGGACACCGCCCGGGCCAGATCGGAGGCACGCAACATGTACGGATGCCGCGCCAGCCCCCAGGCCTGCCAGGACTCCAGCAGCGGTCCCACTACCTCGGGCGAGGCATTCATGCCCATCCCGGTAACGGTCGGACCGGGCCGGACCAGCGAGGCCCGGATACCGGTGCCTTCGAGTTCCATCCGCAGCTGCTGCACCATCGCCTCGACTCCGGCCTTGGCGGCGCTGTAGGCCCCGTTCCACGGCCGCGGCAGCGGCGCACAGTCGGAACTGATCAGCACCACGTCGCCGCGCCGGCGGGCCAGCATGCCGGGCAGCACCGCATGGGCCATGCGGTGCGCGCCGATCAGATGGATCTGCACCTGCTGCGCGAAATCGGCCGGGTCCATGTCCTGGATGAGGCCGAATTCGATATCACCGGCCCCGGAGACCAGGATCTCGGTGGGTCCGATGGCCGCCTCGGCCGCGGCGACGAATTCGTCCACCGAGGCCTGGTCGGTCACATCGAGGCGGTGGGCGAACGCGGTACCGCCGTCGGCCCGGATCTTCCCGGCCAGATCTTCCAGGATCTCCACCCGGCGCGCGCCGAGCGCCACCGGATGGCCCTGCGCGGCCAACTCCACGGCGGTGGCGGCGCCGATACCCGACGAAGCGCCGGCCACGATGGTCGGCCGTTTCCCGGGATGGGGATCGAACCGGGGCATTACCGCACCTCCACGGAGATCGGGAGCTTGGCGAAGCCCCGCACATTGGACGAGTGCACGCGGACGAATTCGTCCTCGCGCACCCGGTAGGACTTCACCCGCGCGGCGAATTCGCGCAGCGCGACCGTCGCTTCCAGGCGGGCCAGATGGGCGCCGAGGCAGAAGTGCACACCGGCGCCGAAGCTGGCCAGATTGCCCTTCTCGGCGCGGTCCAGGTCGTAGCTGTCGGCCTCGTCGAAGACCTCGCCGTCCCGGTTGGCCGAACCGATCAGCAGCAGCACCTTCGACCCCGCCGGGACGATCCGGCCGTGATACTCCAGATCCTCGGTGGCGGTCCGGGCGACGATCTGACTGGACGTGTCGTAACGCAGGGTCTCCTCGACCCAGTCCGGGACCCGCTCCGGATCGGCGGCGACCTTGGCGTATTCCGCCGGGTTGTGGCCCGCCCAGTACAGGGCGTTGCCCAGCAGTTTGGTGGTGGTCTCGTTCCCGGCCACCACCATCAGGAACATGAATCCGATGATCTCGTCGTCGGTGAGCCGGTCCCCGTCGATCTCGGCCCTGAGCAGCGCGGAGGTGAGGTCGTCGGTGGGGTTCTCCCGGCGCTGGGTGACCATGTTCGAGTAGTAGACGACCAGGTTCAGCGAGGCCTCGATCGCCGAATCCGGGACATCGGTCACCCCGTCCTCGCGGTGCATGACCATATCGGCCATATGGCGGATCTCGTCGCGGTCGGCGGCCGGTACACCCATCAGCTCGGAGATGACGTCCATCGGCAGTTTGCCCGCGAAGTCCTGGATCCAGTCGAAATCGCCGCGCTCGAGCGCCGGTTCCAGGTATTCCAGCGTCAGTTCCCGGATGCGGGTCTCCATATCGGCCACCCGCTTGGGGGTGAAACCTTTGAACACCAGCTTGCGCATCCGCATATGCCGGGGGTCGTCCATGGCGAGGAACGACATGGTCTTGTGCGCGTGCGGCCCCCAGGCCGCGGGGTCGAGCGAGACGCCGTTGGCATTCGACAGCGCGGCGGCGTTGCGGAATCCCGCGGTGACATCCGCGTGCCGTGACAGCGCGTAGAAATCGAGTTCGGCGTTGTAGTAGAGCGGCGCCTCCGCGCGCAGCCGGGCGTAGACCGGGTACGGGTCTTCGTGGAAGACGTAGTCGTAGGGATCGAACGTCACCGGCTCCAACGATGCGGCCGTCATCGGACCCACCTCTGTTTCGATAACGAGTTCTCGCCGGACACGATTGCTCGGCCGCCGGGGAGAGACACATAGCTGGACATGTGTCTGGACGGTACCAGCGGCGCGGCCCCGCGACAATGATCGTACGGGAATTGACTGCTCAGAAGCGCCGTGACAGCCGAACCGGAATATCGGCCCGGACAACCGCTCCCCTTCGGGCCGAGTGTGCGGCACGATCAGCACGGAGCGCGAACGATAGAACCCGTTCTTGCACTCGAGAAAGAGTCCGGACTATATTCCATACACCTGTCCAGACAGTATTGGGGTCTTTCATGAACAGTCTTCTGCCCGGCGACAGTTCTCGACTGCTGATCGGCGGCAGCCTCGTGCCCGGCGGCAACGGCGTGTTCGAGAATGTGAACCCGGCGACCGAAGAGGTCATCGGCACCGCGGCCGACGCGGACGCCGCCGATATGAATGCCGCGATCGCTGCCGCCCGCACCGCCTTCGACGACACCGACTGGTCCCGCGACCACGCGTTCCGGGTGCGCTGCCTGGAGCAATTACAGGCCGGCCTGAAGGCGCACGCGGAGGAACTGCGGGAGATCACCGTCGCCGAGGTGGGCACGCCGATCATGTTCACCAGCGGACCCCAGCTCGACGGACCCGTCGAGGACCTGAGCTTCGCCACGCAACTGGCCGCGAACTACGAATGGGAAACCGAACTCGGCGTGGCCGCGCCGATGGGTATCCGCACCCACCGGGCGCTACGCCGCGAAGCGGTCGGCGTGGTCGGTGCGATCACCCCGTGGAACTTCCCGCACCAGATCAACTTCGCGAAATTGGGCCCGGCGCTGGCCGCCGGCAACACCGTCGTCCTCAAACCCGCCCCGGACACCCCGTGGTGCGCGGCGGCACTGGCCTCGATCATCACTGCGGAGACCGAGATCCCGCCCGGGGTGGTCAATATCGTCACCTCCGCCGATCACGGCCTCGGCGCCCAGCTCTCCGGTGACCCGCGGGTGGACCTGATCAGTTTCACCGGGTCCACCCACACCGGCCGCGCCGTGATGGCCTCGGCCGCGGCCAATCTCAAGAAGACCTTTCTAGAACTCGGCGGGAAGTCCGCGTTCATCGTGCTCGACGATGCCGACCTCGCCACCGCGGTGAGCTACGCCGGATTCTCGCTGTGTGTGCATGCCGGCCAGGGCTGCGCCCTGTCCACCCGCCTGCTGGTACCGCGGAGCAAATACGAGGAGGCACTCGAGGCCGCCGCGAACACCATGCGCGGTATCCGTCCCGGCGACCCGGCGAACCCCGGCACCGTATGCGGGCCGGTGATCTCCGACCGCCAGCGCAGCCGGGTGCTCGGCTATATCGACAGCGCCCGCGCCGACGGCGGCCGGATCGTGGCCGGCGGCGGCCGCCCGGCCGAACACGACCGTGGTTTCTATGTCGAACCCACCGTCATCGCCGACCTGGACAACAGTGCCAAGGCCGCCCAGGAGGAGATCTTCGGCCCGGTCCTGGTGGTGCTCCCGTACGACGGCGACGACGACGCCATCCGGATCGCCAACGACTCCCCCTACGGCCTGTCCGGCGCGGTGTGGGGTAAGGACCCCGAGCGGATTCGCCGGGTCACCGACCGGGTGCGCACCGGCACGCTCGGCGTCAACGGCGGTATGTGGTACAGCGCCGACGCGCCCTTCGGCGGCTACAAACAGTCCGGTATCGGCCGCGAGATGGGCGTCGCCGGGTTCGAGGAGTACCTGGAGACCAAACTCGTCGCCACCGCGCGGTAGTCGCGCGGCGCCCCCCAGCAGCGAAACCTTGTCCGACCAAGCTTTCCCGATCAACGAGGAGCTCATCCCATGGCTCGTTTCACCGGTAGGACCGCCATCGTCACCGGCGCCGCCCGCGGTATCGGCGAGGTCTACGCGCAGGCGCTGGCCGCCGAGGGCGCGTCGGTCGTCGTCGCGGATCTGAACGAAGAGGGCGGTACCGCCGTCGCCGAGAAGATCGTGGCCGACGGCGGTACCGCGTCGTTCCACACCGTCGACGTCTCGGATCCCGAGTCGGCAAAGGCACTGGCCGATTTCACCGTCGAGAAGTACGGCAGGATCGACCATCTGGTGAACAACGCCGCCATCTACGGCGGGATGAAGCTCGATCTGCTGCTCACCGTGCCCTGGGACTACTACAAGAAGTTCATGTCGGTGAACCTGGACGGCGCCCTGGTGATGACCCGCGCGGTCTGGGAGAACATGGCGGCCAACAGCGGCGGTTCGATCGTCAACCAGTCCTCCACGGCGGCCTGGGTGTACTCCGGCTTCTACGGTCTGGCGAAGGTCGGTATCAACGGCCTGACCCAGCAGCTGGCCACCGAACTCGGCGGCTCGAACATCCGGGTCAACGCGATCGCTCCGGGTCCCACCGATACCGAGGCCACCAAGACCACCACGCCCGCGAGCATGGTCAAGGATATGGTGAACCGGCTGCCGCTCAAGCGGATGGGCACGCCCGACGATATGGCCGGCGCCCTGCTCTACCTGCTCTCCGACGACGCCTCCTGGGTGACCGGGCAGATCTTCTGCGTCGACGGCGGCCAGGTGATCCGGTAGTGAGCGCGGACTCCGCCGGCGGCACCCGGGTCGGTTTCATCGGCCTGGGCGATATGGGCGCGCCGATGGCGAAGAAACTGCTGAACTGGTCCGGCGGTCTCACCGTCTGCGATACCCGGCCCGAGGCGGTGGAACCGTTCACCGCCGCGGGCGCCGAGGCCGCCGCCACCGCGGCCGAACTGGCCGCGAAATGCGGGGTCATCAGTATCGCGGTGGTGAACGACCGGCAGGTCCGCGCCGTACTCACCGGCGAGCACGGCATTCTGAGCACCGCCGCGCCGGGCACCGTGGTGGCCGTGCACTCCACCATCGGCGACGAGTCCGCGGTGGAATTCGCCCGGCTCTGCGCCGAACGCGGCGTGCACCTGGTCGATGCCCCGATCAGTGGCGGGGCCGCGGGCGCGAACAGCGGCCGGCTGGCCGTGATGATCGGCGGCGGCGCCGACGCGGTCGCGGCGGTGCGTGAACCCTTCGGTTGTTTCGCCGATCTCGTGGTGCACGCCGGCGAGGTCGGCGCCGGCACACGCATGAAACTGGCCCGCAATCTGCTGCATTTCATCTCGTTCACCGCCGCCACCGAGGCACAGCGGCTGGCCGAGGCCGCCGGGCTCGATATCACCGCGCTGGGCAAGGTGGTCCGCCACTCCGACGCGGTGACCGGCGGGGCGGGTTCGATCATGCTGCGCGATACCACCGCCCCCATCGCGGCGGGCGATTTCTGGTTGCCGATCCTCACCCATGTCCGGGAACTCGGGGAGAAGGATCTGTCCCTGGCTCTCGACCTGGGCGGCCGGGTCGACGCCGACCTGCCCCTGGCCGCGCTGGCGCTGACGCGCCTCGGCGCGGGACTGGGCGTCGGGCGGGGCGAGATCGCCGCCGCGCGGCACGGAGCCGCCGCGCCGCAAGACACCCCCACCGCTGAGCGGGACGGCCACCCCACCCCCGTACCGGGACATGCCACCATCGCCGCACAGCCGGCCGCCCCGGGGCCCCCGGCAGCCGGCGCGCAGAACGACAGTAAGGAATTCGAATAATGGCCGACCCCACCTCTCTCCGACCGTTACCCGCCGCCGAGGTCACCGAGTGGGACCGCACCGCCGATGTGGTCGTGGCCGGCTACGGGATCGCCGGTGTCTGCGCCGCGATCGAGGCGGCGCGGGCCGGTTCGAACGTCCTGATCCTGGAGCGCACCAGCGGCTGGGGCGGTGCGGCGGCGCTGGCCGGCGGTTTCATCTACCTCGGTGGCGGCACGCCGTTGCAGGAGGCCCTCGGGTTCGCGGACAGCCCGGAGAACATGGAGAAATTCATGGTCGCCGCGCTGGGTCCGGGGGTGGACCGCGCGAAGATCGCCGACTACTGCCGCGGCAGTGTCGAGCACTACGAATGGCTGGTGGCCAACGGCGTGCCCTTCAAAGCGGAATTCTGGGGCGAACCCGGCTGGGAACCCCCGCACGACGAGGGCCTGATGTATTCCGGCGGGGAGAACGCCGCCCCGTTCAACACCGTCGCCGACCCCGCTCCGCGCGGCCACGTCCCGCAGATGAGCAACAAGCGGACCGGTTCCAAGGGCGGCGGCTACATGCTGATGAAACCGCTGGCCGAAACCGCCGAAAAACTCGGTGTCGCAGCCGTGTACGACACCCGGATCCAGCGCCTGATCGTCAACGGCGACCGGGTCGTCGGTGTGGTCGCCAAACAGTACGGCAAGGAACTGACCATCCGGGCCGAGCGCGGGGTCGTCCTGGCCACCGGCAGCTTCGCCTACCACGACCAGATGATCGAGGGCTTCGCGCCGCGGCTCATCGGCCGCCCGGGCGCCGCCATCGAGGAACACGACGGGATCGCCATCCGGATCGCGCAGGCGCTCGGCGCCGACCTGGCCCATATGGACGCCACCGAGGTCGCGTTCTTCGGCGATCCGCAGATGATGGCGCGCGGCATCCTGGTGAACGGCCGCGGCCAGCGGTACGTCCCCGAGGACACCTATCCCGGCCGGATCGGGCAGCTGACCCTGTTCCATCAGGAGAACCAGGCGTTCCTGATCATCGGCGAGGCCGCCTACGAGGAATCACTGACCACCGAGACCTCCACCCCGTTCTTCCGCCAGCCGCCGACCTGGGCGGCGGAGACGATCGCCGAACTCGAATCCGATATCGGCCTGCCCGAACTGGCCCTGCAGACGACGGTCGAGCTGTACAACAAGCATGCCGCGAACGGTCAGGACCCGCTGCTGGGCAAGAAGACGGAGTGGACGAAACCGCTGGAGGGCCCCTTCGCCGCGTTCGATATGCGCGGATTCACCGCGGGGTTCACCCTGGGCGGTCTGCGTACCGATCTGGATTCGCGGGTCCTGCACGTAAACGGCGAACCCATCGCCGGGCTGTTCGCCGCGGGACGCTGCACCTCCGGTGTCTGCGCGGGCGGATACGCCAGCGGGACCTCGCTGGGTGACGGCAGTTTCTACGGCCGCCGGGCCGGGATTGCGGCCGCGAAGAACTGAAACGGTACATTCAGACACATGTCCGAAGGTGAACCCGTCGTCGTGGAGGCGACCCGTCGGCGCCTGTCCGCCAAACAGGCCGATACGGTCGACAAACTGACGAAGGCCGCGGTGGAGGTATTGACCCGCGAGGGGTTCGCGGGAATGACCATCCGGATGGTCGCCGCCGCGGCCGGTGTCGGCACCGCCACCGCGTACACCTATTTCTCGTCGAAGGAACATCTGGTCGCCGAGATCTTCTGGCGGCGGCTGGTGGCGGCGCCCTCACCGGTCAGCGAGGACCCCGATCCCACGGTCCGGGTGGTGGCCGAACTGCGTGCGATCGCCATGCTGGTCGCCGACGACCAGGAGGTCTCCGGCGCGGTCACCAGCGCCATGCTCGGCCGCGATCCCGATGTCGCCCATCTGCGCGCCCGCATCGGCCTGGAGATCCGCACCCGGATCGAGCGCGCGCTGGGACCCGACCCGGACCCCGAGGTGGTCGTCTCGCTGGAACTGGTCTACGCGGGTGCGCTCGTCCGGGCCGGTATGGGGTATGCCTCCTACGCCGATATCGCCGGCCTCATCGAGAAATCCGCACTGTTGATCCTGCGCTGAGCATCGGAGCTTCGAGAAGTGAACAACCGCCCCAAACAGCTCGACTCGTCCTTCGTGCCGACTGTCATCAAGTACATGTCCAAGGTCAACACCTGGGCCTACCGGAAAACCGGCGGCCGGATCGGCGGCACCTGGCGGGTCGGGGCGGGCTTCCGCAAACCGGTGCCCACGCTGCTGCTGGAACATACCGGCCGCAAATCCGGTAAGCAGTTCACGGTGCCGCTGCTGTTCCTGCGCGACGACGCGAACATCATCGTGGTCGCGTCGCAGGGCGGGCTGCCGAAGAACCCGCAGTGGTACTACAACCTCGTCGCGCAGCCGGATACCACCGTGCAGATCGGCAAGGACCGGATCCCGGTGCGGGCCCGCCTCGCCGACGACACCGAACGCGACCGGCTGTGGCCGAAACTGCTCGAACTGTACGCGGATTTCGACAATTACCAGTCGTGGACCGAACGCCGTATCCCGGTGTTCGTGCTGGAGCCCCGCACCACCTGACAGTTGCTGCGGTCCCGGACGGATGCGCCCGGATTCACCGGACCGCCCTCGTGCCCGCGAGGAGAACGCCGGCGTGGGCGGGCGCCGGCCCGAGACGTCCGCGAGTCCGATCCGCTCGGCGGGGCCAACCCGGCGTCAGGATGGATCACAACGACGACGCCGGGTCGCGCACTGCCACCCGAGTCCACGGACACGAACGGCGGCACCCGGTCCGGATGCCGCCGTCTCGGCAACTGCGACTTCTCAGGCCTGCGCGGGCACATTGGCCCGCTCGGCGCCGAGGGTGGTGTCAGGTCCGTGCCCCGTGTGGACCACCGTCTGCTCGGGTAGCGCGAACAGTCGCTCGTTGATGGAGGCGAGAATGGTCGGATAGTCGGAATAGGACCGGCCGGTCGCGCCGGGGCCGCCCTCGAACAACGTATCGCCGCTGAAGACCTCGCCGCTCGCGGCGGAGTACAGGCAGCACGAGCCCGGTGAATGCCCCGGCGTGTGCAGGACCCGCAGTTCCGCGCCACCGACCCGGAACACCTCACCGTCGGCCAGCGGCCGGTACTCCACGCCGGGATGGGTCTGCTGCCAGAGCACATCGTCGTCGGGATGCAGGAAGATCGGCGCACCCGTCGCCGCCGACAATATGGGCGCCACGGTGACGTGATCGTTGTGCGCGTGCGTGCACACGACGGCGGTCACCCGGCGCCCGGCCACGGCGCCGAGAATCGGCTGCGCGTCGTGCGCGGCATCGATGATCAGTACTTCGTTGTCGTCGCCGACGAGCCAGATATTGTTCGCCACATCCCAGCAGCCGCCGTCGAGGCAGAACTGCCCCTCGGTGACGATCCGTTCGACCCGGGCCGTCACAGGACCACCACCGAGCGCAGGACCTGCCCACCGTGCATGGTGTGGAAGGCCTGCTCCACCGCGTCCAGCCCGATCCGCTCGGTCACGAACTTGTCCAGCGGCAACCGGCCCTGCCGGTACAGGTCGATCAGCATCGGGAAATCCCTTTCCGGCAGGCAGTCCCCGTACCAGGACGATTTCAGCGCGCCACCGCGGCTGAAGAAATCGATCAGCGGCATCTCCAGCGTCATATCCGGGGTCGGCACCCCGACCAGCACCACGGTGCCGGCCAGATCGCGCGCGTAGAACGCCTGCTTCCAGGTCTCCGGGCGGCCGACCGCGTCGATCACCACATCGGCGCCGAATCCTCCGGTGAGGTCCTGGATTCCGGCGACCGCGTCGGTGGCGGACGCATCGATGGTGTGGGTCGCGCCGAGTTCGCGCGCCCAGTCGAGCTTCCGGGCGTCGGTGTCCACCGCGATGATGGTGCCCGCCCCGGCCAGCCGGGCGCCGGCGATCGCCGCGTCGCCGACCCCACCGCAGCCCAGCACCGCCACCGAATCGCCGCGGCCGACATTGCCGGTGTTCACCGCCGCGCCCAGACCCGCCATCACGCCGCAGCCCAGCAGGCCGGCCACCGCCGGGTCGGTCGCCGGATCGACCTTGGTGCACTGTCCTTCGTGGACGAGGGTCTTGTCGGCGAAGGCGCCGATACCGAGCGCCGGGGTGAGTTCGGTGCCGTCCTCGAGCCTCATGGGCACACTGGCGTTGAAGGTGTCGAAGCAGTACCAGGGGCGGCCGCGCCTACACGCGCGGCACCGGCCGCAGACCGCCCGCCAGTTCAGGACGACGAACTCACCCGGTTCCACCTGGGTGACCGCCGAACCCACCGTTTCCACCACACCCGCGGCCTCGTGGCCGAGCAGGAACGGGAACTCGTCGTTGATCCCGCCGTCACGGTAGGTGAGATCGGTGTGGCAGACCCCGCATGCCTGGATCTTCACCACCACATCCCGGGGACCGGGGTCGGGTATCACGATCGGGACCAATTCGACCGGGGCACCGGAACTGCGGGCGATGACACCTCGAACCTGCTGTGGCACAGCATCTCCTCTCGGGCGGTAATGCGACGATGCGCGATAGCGCATACGTTATCCGCCCGCGCGCCGCACGGGCAGTGCCCACCGCGCCCGGCGGGCCGTCTCCCGGTACGATCAGCAACGAACGAGCGGCCGGAACGCAGTGTGGCGGCGCACCCGCCGGGCGCACCGCCACACTGTCGGCAAACACTCAGAGAACTCCCCAGGCCTGCAGCAGATAGGTCACATTGGCGGCGATGGACGTGACGAGATTCGCCAGATTCAGGGCCGCGGACCCGGCTTCGATCATGTTCTTCTCTTCCTTCCGATCCCACCCGACCGGAGCCCAAAGTACCGACGAAGCCGAAGTCGAGCAAACGCCCGAGCAACCGGAAAACGGGCCACGACGGGCCGCCCGGACGAGTGAGCACCTGACCGAAAAGCTGATCGGACACGTGTCCCACTCAGTGCGCAATCGCAGGCGTCCGCGCCCGCGCGACCGCTCGGATCGCGATTGCCGAGGGCAGGGACAGGCCGCGCCCGCCGGCTCAGCCGGCGATACCCGCCTCGGGTTCGGGACCGGGCCCGTCGGCGCGCAGCTTCAACAGGGTCAGCCCCGCGGTGCACGCCAGTATGAGACCGATCACGGTGATGATCACGTGCAGGGTGCCGATACCGAAAGCCGCCGCACCCAGCCCA
Source organism: Nocardia sp. NPDC050799 (assembly GCF_040654015.1). Classification (NCBI taxonomy): domain Bacteria; kingdom Bacillati; phylum Actinomycetota; class Actinomycetes; order Mycobacteriales; family Nocardiaceae; genus Nocardia; species Nocardia sp. NPDC050799. The sequence goes on along the minus strand of NZ_JBFAHF010000031.1, from coordinate 39,650 downwards.
CCGGCGAAGACCAGCCAGCCCAGTACTCTGCCCACTGTCGCACCTGTACCACCCGATACAGGATCCGCCGGCTCCGGAGCCTCCGCTGCGGCAGATTCCTCCGCCGCGCCCGGCAGGTCGGTGGTGGTCTGGTCTCCCATCATCTACTCCTCGATGGCGCCGATCCGGAAATCGTTTCGCGCCTACCACTTCAGTGCACGGTCACCGAGAAACTCCGGTGCCTCATGCGTCACTTCAGCAACATACGCTACGACCACAACCCGAAGATTGTTACGCGACACAAGCCCACGACACGCGGCTGATATCAATTCGATACCTGAACCGTACCCTTTCTCCACCGTTCTACACCCGGTAACCAGGGGATCAGCAGATGGGGGTCTAGTTCTCCCCGGCGCACTGAATTAAGGTTGGGCCACTGACATATCACAGGAGCGTCACCGATGGAGAGCAAAACGAAGGTCGCCGGACCCCTGGCGGCCGCCGGGGCGGTTTCCCTCGGGCTGGTGCTCATCGGCGCATGCGGAATCGGCCAAGAGGATACCTACGTGCCGCCGCCCCCGATCCGCTCCGGTCCGCAGGCCGCGGAACCAGCGGGGTTCACCGGCGAACCCTCCACCGGTGTCGCGAAAGTGCTGATACCGCCGTCCCCGTCGTGGCGGATGGCCCCGGAGCCGCCGCCCCGGCGCACCCTCCCGCCCGAATACCGGATCTCGGTCACCGCCTCCACCGGCCCCGGCGCCGAGCCGACCGCCGGCGAGACCACCCGCCGGGTCACCCTGCCCGCCACGCCCGACCCCGCCGGCCCGGCCGAGCCCGGCTGGACCACCGCCTCGCTGCCGAGCCCGCCGCTGGAACCGGCCCACACCGAATCCCCGCTGCCCGCACCGCCTCCGAGCACGACCGTGGTAATCGCCCCGGTTCCGACCGAGGCCGGGGGCCCGCCGCCCGCCGAACCCCCGGTCGCACCACCCGCCGAACCTCCGGCCCCGGCCGTACCTCCGGCAGCGGTAGAGGAGCCGAGGTCCCCGGAAACGGCTCCGGCGGAAGGCGTCCCGGCGGAGTCGACGCCCACACAGGTCCCCGTCGCGCCCCGGGCCGCCGCACCCACGACCGGCGAGGCGCCCATACCGGACTCCGCCGAAAAGCCGCCTCTGCCCACCCCGACCGGCACCATCGCACCCGGTAACTGACCCCGAGGGCCACGAGTTCCGGCTGCTGCTTCTGCCTCCCGCCGCCGAGAGGGCCGATCACGCTGTTTCGACAGCTGCGCACCGCTGCGGAGTTGCGGCACCGTGCCTGTCCCCTGTTGCTGATCGGTGGTCCGCGGCTGCTGATGCGACCTGTACGCAGTCGCAGTTGGACGTGTTCGAGTCGATGTCGGTAGACCGCCGACGACTTCGTCGTGTACGTGCTCGAAATCCTCCTCGTGACGCGCAACGGTCATCTCCGGCGCGGTCGAACCCGGCCGGTTCGCACGGTCGGTCAGCAGGTACTCCGACTGCGGCCGGTGGTCCCGGCTCCGCGCCGGCCACCCTGGGCGGCCTGACACTCGAAGAGGATGCCGGACGTCGAACCACCGCCCCGGCTACCGCGCCGCCCGCGGCCGGCGGCGGACGAACTTCGAATGCGCTCTCAGGGAGCAGGTCTCGAAACTCAGTGTTCGGCGTAGGCGACCGACCGCTGGGCGGCGGCGATCATGGGCCGCAGGGCGTTGGTGAAACCTTCGGCGCCCACCGGGGCGATCTCGACATCCTTGCCGGTGTGGACCGCGTAGCGGCCGTCGCCGGTGATATCCACCCAGCACAGGACGCCGAACGGCGCCGGTCCGGTGTGCCGGTGCACCGACACCACGATCTGGCCGATCCCGTCGCGGGGCAGTGTGAGCCGCTTACGGATCCGGGTCGCCACGGTGGGCCCGGACACCGGGACGGTCACCCGGTCCCGGCCGTCCTCGACGACCTCGCTGCGTGCCGCGCGCAGCCGCCCTCCGGTGCCGGCGGCCACGGCCGGCAGGGCCGCGATCACGCGGACCGGTAGCGAGGTGGCGGTGCCGGCGGTGATCCGCAGTTCGCCGCCCCGGTCCGGATCCGGGCCCGGCCGCTGGGTGGCGACCACCCCGATACGGCCCGCCGAGGCGGCGAGTATCCGCACGGCCGGAGTGCGGTCACCGTCCTGTCCGAATGTCTCCACACTCACCTCGGGACCGGCCAGGACCCGGAGCGCGGCCTCCAGGTCGGCGTCGAGAGTGCCGTCGCACCACTGCCGCAGGGCGGGTAGCTGGGCGGTGCGCTCGACGGAATCACGAGCCGACAGGCGTACCGCCAGCGGATAGGGAATACGGTCGCCGACGGTCCGTTCCCACGCCAGCGCGAACTGGTCCGGGGTGAGGAGCCAGTTCACTCCTCTTCCGTCCACTCACCCAGCACCGGCGGAATGGTGGGCTCCAGGGCGCCGATCAACTGACCGGCCGGTTCGCCCGCTTCCAGATAGGTGAGTTCGTCGTCGGCGAAGTGGAGATCGTCCTCGGCCGGAGCGGTCCGCTCGGTGCGCGGCACCACCGGGGTGCCGGACCGGACCGTATCGGCCGCCATGGCACCGCCCATCAACCCGCCGATGGCCCCCGCACCCATCCCGGTGATCGCCTCGCCTCCCGCGGACCGCTGCTGTTCGTCCCGGGAACGTTCCTGGTCACCGGTCGAACCCGCCGGGCGGACCGGGGCGGCGATCAGTGGGACACCCGCTGCCACAGCGGGGCTCGCCGGCGCGGCCCCGGCGGTGACCGGCGCCGCCGCGGGCGCGGTGGTGGGCGCGGCGATCTGCCCGGTGGCCGCCGCGATCGTGCTCTCGGCGCCGGAACCGGCCGGAGCGAGATCCGGGGTATCGGACCGGACGCCGGAGACCGTGACCGCCGGCGAGCCGGGTTCGTCCGGGGTCGCGACTCCGGACGAAGCCGCGGCCGGCTGCCGGTCCGCCCCGGTCGTCCCCGCGGGCGCGGCGGAAGGCCGCGGTCCCGCCGTGGTTTCCGGGCTCGGGGCCGCGGGCGCGGCCGGAGCCGCACCGCCCGGCACCTCGGTGCCGGGGAGCGTGTCCGGGAGGTCGGGAAAGGCGGGGATCTGGGCTCCGGTCGGAATGAAGGCACCGGCGTAGACGCTGTCCATCACCCGGACCACCTCGGCGCGATCGTCGTCGGCGGTCCGCTGCGCGGCGATATTGCCGGTGGCCGCATGCGGGTCCAGTAGCGCCGCCGCGAGGTCCGGTTCGGCGCCGCCGGGTTCGGGGACCGCGGCGCGTAGTGTTTCCGCGGCGTCCCCCGCCCGGCCGAGCCGCTGCCCTACGGTGGCGAGCACATCGGCGAGGTGCCGCCCGGCGGCCTCGAAATCACGGACCGCGGCCGCGGCCAGACCGGCCGCCGAACCACGCCAGCCATCGGCGATGGCGCCGCGGATCTCGGTATGCGCCTGCGCCACCGCGTCGGTGAGGCCGGTCGCCGCACCCTGCCAGGCCTGCCCGCCACTCTGCAGTACCGACGGGTTCATGGCGGCCACCCCGGCGTGGATCTGCCGGTGGGTGAGGTTGTCGAATACTTCCACGGTGGGGGCGTACTCGGGATCGACGCGGTAGTGCACACCGCGCGCCCCGGCCCGGGGTAGTTCACGCACCGGAGGCTCCCGCCGGCTCGGCGGCGCCGAGCGCCGCGGCGATATCGGTATCGGATTCGCGGTAGGCCGCCGCGGCGGCCCGGAAAGTGTGCGCGAGTTGCCGGGCGGTATCGGAGTACCGGCGCAGCGCCGCGATCGCGTCGGTGGCCTTGCCCTCGAATCCGGAGCGCAGTGCCGCACCCGAATCGAATCCCCCGAAGCCGGGCAGCGATACCGCCGCGGACAGTGTGTCGATCTGCGCGTCCACCTGGTCGGCGAGTTGTTCGTAGCGCAGTGCGCACTGTTCGGGCGCACCCTCGGCCACCAGGATGCCATCGATCCACAGCTGCCCGTCTTCGACGGCGGAATCGAGCGTGGTGATCGCATTCGGCTGCATCGTGTCCCCCTTCCTGCTCCACTGTCACACAGCGGATTTCACGGTCGTCGCACCGGCCCCGCGACGATCTCCTGCGTCCACTGCACGATATCCGCCGTCACCCGGGCGCGCACGCGCTCGTGCAGCAGATCGTGTCCGGCATCGGCGTATTCGCGCAGTTCCACCGCCTCGCGCCGCCGCGCCCACGCCCGGACCGGGTCGATCGGCGCCCGGCGGTCATCCACCCCGTGGACGGCCAGGACCGGCGGGAGCCGCGGCCCGGCGGCATCGGCGCGCTCGTCGAGGGCGCGCGCCGGAGTACCGCACAGCACCAGTCCGGCCGGCAGATCGGCCGGGACGGCCGGGGTCGCCGCGACGGCGGGGTCCAGGGCGGGCGGGGTGGCGCCCAGCATGGCAAGCGCGGTGATCGCCCCGAGCGAATGCCCCATGAGCGTGAGCGGGAGTTCCGGAGCCTGCGCCCGCGCCAGAGCGAAGAATCCGGCCGCGTCGGCGACCAGTTCGGACAGGACCGGCGGGGCTCCGGGATCACCCTCACTGAGGCCCTGGCCCGCCGGGTCCAGTGTCCAGACGGCTATGCCCGCCTCGTTCAACTGCCGGGCGAACTCGTGGTAGTGCCCGCTGTGCTGGCCGGTACCCGGCAGCAACACCAGGCCCGTCGCGGCCCCGGCGACCGGCCGGTTCCGATAATGCATGCGGCCGCGCACGCCGTCGAAGAAACCCATGGCCGGATTCTGGCAAAGAATGACGGGCCGTTGGGGGCCACGATCGGCGGCGGTGACCGTCTCGCCCGGGCTACCGCGGACCTGTCCTCCGCGCCGGGGGTCAGGCCGGGGCGGGCGCGGGTGCCGGCGCGGGGGCCGGTTCCGGCGCCGGTGCAGGTGCGGGGGCCGGGGCGCCCGGTTCCGCGGGCGGCGCGGCGGGCGCGGACTGCGGCGCCGGCGCGGGTGCCTCGGGTACCGGGAACATGCCGACCGTGGGCGTCATCACACAGAGCGCGCCCGGATAGTCGATGGTGCCCCACATGGACGCGAGGACGGTACCCGGACCGCTGTCCACGGTCCGGGACAGCGACGGGGTGCCGAACTCGGTCACATCGTCGAGCATGTCGAGACCGCTGCGCCCGTTGTTGATATTGATCCAGGCGACGACGAGGCCGGAGGCCTGCGGGATGCCCGGATGGCCGGGGGTCGCATGGAAGGTCAGGGTGCCGGGGGTACCGCTGATGTTGGCGCTGGGACCGTTGGCGGTGCCGGCCGCGATGATGGTCGTGATCGGGCCGTTGCTGCCGCAGCCGAAGGTGGGCGCCGCGTAGACGAAGGGTGTGTAGAGGCCGATGGTGCTGATGTGGTTGGCCGCGACGTAATCGGCATAGCGGTCCAGCGCGTCCACACCGGCGCGGGTTTCCGGTTTGTCGGCGGTCTGCTCGGTGAGCGCCTGCATCGCCGTTTCGGCCGGGGTGGGCGCGGGTGCGGCGGCCGCCGGGGTGAAGGCGAGCGCTGCGCTGATTCCGAGGGCGGCTGCCGTGGCCGCGGTGCGCGCGACAATTTTGTTGTGCACTGCTGACTCCCTACATCCGATCGGGGCGACGGTGCCGGATCCGGCCGGCGACCCCCCGCCCACCGCAGCAAAGTACCAGGCCCGTCCGGTCGCCGCCCGGTCACACTCCGCTCTCGTCCGCCCTGATCGGCCCTGCGCTCCCGGCACATGTGATGCACTCGACACGGCAGGATCGGGGAGGGGTGTAAATTCTATGCGGGACAATCGAGACATATTTGGAGATGTGTATGAAATTAACTCTGTCTCCCGACGAGGTCGCCTTCCGTGACGAGCTCCGGAAGATCTACACCACCGCGATCCCGGCCGAGATCCGGGAACGCGTGAAATACGGTCACGAACTGTCCCGCGAGGACGTCGTGACCTCCCATCGGATCCTCAACGAGCACGGCCTGGCCGTACCGAACTGGCCGGTCGAATGGGGTGGCAAGGACTGGACCCCGATGCAGCGGCATCTGTGGCAGGACGAGATGCAGCTGGCCAGCGTGCCGGACCCGCTGACCTTCAACGCCACCATGGTCGGCCCGGTCATCGCGCAGTTCGGCTCCGAGGAACTCAAGAAGCGTTTCCTGCCGGCCACCGCCAACCTCGACATCTGGTGGTGCCAGGGCTTCTCCGAACCCGATGCCGGTTCGGACCTGGCCTCGCTGCGCACCACGGCCGTGCGCGACGGTGACTCCTACATCGTCAACGGCCAGAAGATCTGGACCACCCTCGCCCAGTGGGCGGATTGGATCTTCTGCCTGGTCCGCACCGACCCGAACGCCCCGAAGAAGCAGGCCGGGATCTCGTTCCTGCTGTTCGACGTGAAATCGCCCGGTGTCACCATCCGGCCGATCAAACTCATCGACGGCGGCTACGAGGTCAACGAGGTCTTCTTCGAGAACGTGCGCGTCCCGGCCGACCAGCTGGTCGGCGAGGAGAACATGGGCTGGACCTACGCCAAATTCCTGCTCGGCAACGAGCGCACCGGGATCACCGCCGTCGCCCGCACCAAGGTGCGGATCGGCGTGGCCAAGGAATACGCGGCCGCCACCAAATCCGGTTCCGGGACCCTGCTGGAAGACCCGCTGTTCGCGGCGCGCATCGCCGAACTGGAGAACGAGCTGCTCGCACTGGAACTCACCCAGTTGCGGGTGGTGTCCAACTCGACCGAGGGCAAACCCAACCCCGCGTCGTCGGTGCTGAAGATGCGCGGTTCGGAACTGCAGCAGGCCGCCACCGAGCTGGTGCTCGATATCGCCGGCCCCGACGCGCTGCCGGTACACGCCGCGGATATCGCCTCGCCGGACTGGGCGCAGCGCTCGGGTCCGAGCTATCTCAACTACCGCAAGACAACCATCTACGGAGGTTCCAGCGAGGTGCAGCGCACCATCATCGCCTCCTCGATCCTCGGATTGTGAGGTCAGGTTATGGATTTCGATCTCACCGATGAACAGGCCCTTCTCCGCGACACGGTGCGCGACCTGCTGAATCGCCATTACAACCCGGAATCCCGGCTGGAGGTCATCGGTACCGACCTCGGCTGGAGCCGGCAGGTCTGGAATCAGCTCGCCGAACTGGGCGTGCTGGGGCTGAGCTTCGCCGAGAAGGACGGCGGTATGGAGGCGGGCCCGGTGGAGACCATGCTGGTGCTCGAGGAGATCGGGCGGCGGCTGGCGCCGGAACCGCTGCTCGACGCGGTCCTGGTACCGGGCGGGCTGATCAGCGCGGTGGGCACGCCCGACCAACGCCAGCGCATCCTGCCGGAGGTCGCCGCCGGGTCGAAACTGCTGGCCTTCGCGCACGGTGAACCCGGTACCCGCTGGCCCGATCACGCGATCGCCACCGCGGCCACCGCACAGGGCGAAGGTTACACGCTCAGCGGTACCAAGAATCCGGTACCGCACGGCGACTGCGCCGACGACCTGGTGGTCAGTGCGACCCTGCCCGACGGCGGTCTGGGCCTGTTCCTGGTCGCCGCCGACGCCACCGGGGTGACCCGTACCGCCTACGCGACGGTCGACGGCCTGCGCGGCGCCCAGATCGTTCTCGACGGCGCACCGGCCGAACTGCTCGGCACCGGCGGCGACGCCACGAGCGCCGTGGACGAGGTGCTCGCCCGGGCCCAAGCCGGGTTGTGCGCGGAATCGATCGGGGCGATGGCGGAGGCGCTGCGGCTGACCACCGACTATCTGAAGACCCGTAAACAGTTCGGTGTCACGCTGTCGAAGTTCCAGGCCCTCACCCAGCGTGCCGCGAACATGTACGTCTCGCTCGAACTGGCCCGCAGTATGAGCTACTACCTCACCGCGTCGCTGGTCGACGGTGCCGGGGACCCGGTCATCGCCTCCCGGGCGCGGCTGCAGGTCAGCCGGTCGGCGAAGCATCTCGGCCAGGAAGCGATCCAGATGCACGGCGGTATCGGCGTCACGTCCGAATACCCGGTGAGCCACTATGTGGCCCGGCTCACCGCCATCGAGCGCACGCTCGGTAGCTCGCTGGAGCATCTGCGGGTGCTGACCGCGCAGGTCGCCGGCTACGCCCAGCCGGAGCTGTAACCCGGCCCACCCGGCTCCGGACGCCCGGTACCCTTCACCGGGCGTCCGGCCGGAGCAGGTCGGTCACCTCGGCGTCCGCGAGCTGGTGGAAATCACGGTAGGCGCCGCCCACCCCGGCCAGCGCGGTCGGCGCCTGCGGGCACACCACCTCGTCGGCTTCGGCGCGGATCCGGTCGAGCGCCTCGGGCGCCGACACCGGCACCGCGACCACGATCCGCCGCGGTTTCCGGGCCCGGGCCACCCGGCAGGCCACGACCACGGTCGCCCCCGTGGCCACCCCGTCGTCGACGATCACCACGGTCCGGTCCCGCAACGGGATCGGCGGGATGTCACCGCGCCAGACGATGCGGCGGCGGTCCAGTTCGGCGCGCTCGTCCGCCTCGATGGCCTCGAGCCGCGCCCGGTCCAGTCCGGTCTGGCGCAGGACATCGGCATTGAGCACCCGCGCACCCTCCTCGCCGATCGCGCCCGCCGCGAGTTCCGGCTGCCAGGGCACCCCGAGTTTGCGGACCAGCAGAATGTCGAGGTCGCCGCCGACGATATCGCGGACCGCCGCCGCCACCGGAACCCCGCCCCGGGGCAGTCCGAGCACCAGCGGGTGCTCCGCACGCAGGTGCGTCAGTTCGCTTCCCAGTGCGCGCCCGGCGGTGAGACGGTCGGCGTAGAGCATTACCTTTCGACGCTACTCGCTTCCGGTGCGGTCACCACGAATCTGCGCAGCGCAAGGCTCGGATTGGTCCGCCGGACCCGGTTCACCAGGCCGGTCTCCAGCTCCGCGACGGCGACACCGGGCGCATCGGCCAGTTCGGCCAGCACCCGGCCCGCGGGGTCGATGATCATCGAGGCACCGGCGCCGCGCGGTCCGCATTGGTCGGCCGCGGCCACATACACCGTGTTCTCGATGGCCCGGGCGCGCAGCAGAGTGGTCCACTGGTCGACCTTGCCCGGTCCGGGAATCCACTGCGCGGGCAGCAGCAAGACCTGCGCGCCGGCCACGGCGAGCCGCCGGAACCCCTCCGGAAACCGGAGATCGAAACAGGTCTGCAGGCCGAAGGTGAGCCCGTCGGCGGTGAACAGCGCCGGTTCGTCCACCGGCCCGGGCGCCACCACCTCCGATTCGCGCTGACCGAACGCGTCGTAGAGGTGCACCTTGCGATAGCGCGTCCGCAGCGATCCGTCGGGACCGAGCACCACCAGGGTGTTGTGGATCCGTTCGTCACCGGGCGGGGCCGTCTCCACCACCCCGGCGACCAGGTACACCCCCGTCTCGGCGGCCAGTCCGGCCAATGCGGTGACATACGGGCCGTCGAGCGGTTGCGCGGCGGCCAGGGCCCGCTCGTCGAGCCGGCCGAGCGCGAACATCGAGTACTCGGGAGCCACCACGATCCGGGCGCCCTGCTCGGCCGCGGCCCGCACCCGCGCGGTGAGTGCGACGAGATTGGCATCGATATCGGTATGCGGTGCGAACTGCACGACCGCGAGAACCGTCGTGCCGTCGTGCGGGGGGTCGGAGAGCTCGGTGGGGGCGGCGTTCATGCTCACACCGTATGGGCCGGTGGGCCGGACGACCAGGCCGTACCAGTAAACTTCTGGTCAATGAGCACCAATGAGGGCGACGACAACCTGGGCGAGCACCCCGGCGAGACCGAACCCGAAACCGCCGGACCGTCCTTCGCAGATCTCGGTATCGATGACCGCATCCTTTCGGCCATCGCCGATGTCGGCTACGAATCGCCCTCCCCTATCCAGGCCGCGACCATCCCGCCGCTGCTGGAGGGCACGGATGTGGTCGGTCTGGCGCAGACCGGTACCGGTAAGACGGCGGCCTTCGCCATCCCCATCCTGATGGGCCTGTTGGAGGAGCATCCCACCGGCAAGCAGCCGGCCGCGCTGGTGCTCGCGCCCACCCGGGAGCTGGCGATCCAGGTCGCCGAGGCGTTCGGCCGCTACGCCACGCATATGCCGGGCACCCACGTCCTGCCGATCTACGGCGGCCAGAGCTACGGGGTCCAGCTGTCCGGTCTCCGGCGCGGCGCCCAGGTCGTGGTGGGGACGCCGGGCCGGGTGATCGATCACCTGGAGAAAGGCACCCTCGACCTGTCGAAGCTGCGCTATCTGGTGCTCGACGAGGCCGACGAGATGCTGAAGATGGGGTTCCAGGAGGATGTGGAGCGCATCCTCGCCGACACCCCGGCCGAGAAGCAGGTGGCGCTGTTCTCCGCGACCATGCCCGCGGCCATCCGCAAGATCTCCAAGCAGTACCTGCGCGAACCGGTCGAGATCACGGTCAAGTCCAAGACCAGCACCGCCACCAATATCGCCCAGCGCTGGGTGCTGGTATCGCATCAGCGCAAACTCGACGCGCTCACCCGGATCCTCGAGGTGGAGTCCTTCGAGGCCATGATCATTTTCGTGCGCACCAAACAGGCCACCGAGGAACTGGCCGAGAAACTGCGCGCCCGCGGTTTCTCCGCCGCGGCCATCAACGGCGATATCGCCCAGGCCCAGCGGGAACGGACCATCGGCCAGCTGAAGGCGGGCACCCTCGACATCCTGGTCGCCACCGATGTCGCTGCCCGCGGACTCGACGTGGACCGGATCTCCCATGTCGTGAACTACGACATCCCGCACGACACCGAGTCCTACGTGCACCGTATCGGCCGCACCGGCCGCGCGGGCCGCAGCGGCGAGGCCCTGCTGTTCGTCGCCCCGCGCGAACGCCATCTGCTCAAATCCATCGAACGCGCCACCCGGCATCCGCTGACCGAGATGCAGCTGCCCAGCATCGACGATGTGAATGCCCAGCGGGTCGCGAAGTTCGGCGACGCCATCACCGAGAACCTCAGCTCGGACAACCTCGCCCTGTTCCGCAAACTGATCGAGGACTACGAGCAGGAGCACAACACCCCGCTGGCCGATATCGCGGCCGCGCTGGCGGTGGTGGCGCACGACGGTGAGAGCTTCTTCCTCGAACCCGAACCGGAGCCGGTGGAGCGGCCGCACCGTGAACGGGCGCCGCGCCGGTTCGAGGAGGGCGGATTCGAGGAGCGCCGGGGTCCGTCCCGGCATCGCGCGACCGGCGCGGAGCTGGCCACCTACCGCATCAGCGTGGGCAAACGGCACCGGGTGGTGCCCGGCGCGATCGTCGGCGCCATCGCCAACGAGGGCGGCCTGCGGCGCAGCGATTTCGGGCATATCAGTATCCGGCCGGACCACAGCCTGGTGGAACTGCCCGCCCAGTTGCCGCCGGAGACACTGGAGGCATTGCGCAGCACCCGCATCAGCGGTGTGCTGATCCAGCTGCAGCTCGATCAGGGCGGGCCCGGGCATCGCTCGATCGGCCGCGGCCCCCGCCGTGACGGCCCGAAACGTCAGGATCGCCGGAAACCGCGTTCCTGACGCACGGCCCGTTCCACCAGGTCGGACCCGGTGGCTACAGTGGGGCCCGTCCGGCCCGCGCGCGAGCGTCGGCCGGGGCGGCACTGGGCGCAGGAGGGCCATAGTTGTTCGTTGTCGGTGATCGGGTGGTGTACGGCGCCACGGATCTGGTGCGCGCCGCGCGCTGCGAATTCGCGCTGCTGCGTGCGCTCGACGCCGAACTGGGCACCGTCGGCCCGCTCCCCGGTGACGACAGCGACTGCGCGACAGCGGAGCACGCTCGCGACGTCGAGGAGGTCACGGCATTCGACCGGGTACTCGGTGATATCGGGCAGCGGTACGCGAGCACGCTGATCGAGATCTCCCCTCCGGGAACACTTCCCGATTCGCTCGCGGCACTGTCCACCGCGCACACCGAGACCCTGGCCGCCATCGTCACCGGCGCACTGGCGGTGCGCAACCCGGTCGTCTTCGACGGTGCGGTGTTCGCCTCCGCCGATCTGCTGACCCGCAACGCCGTTGGTGTCCGGCTGCACGGCGTCGATACCGACGGTTCCGGACCGGTCGCCACGGCGCTGCGGATCACGGTCGCCGCCGCACTGTTCGAGCAACGGTCGATCCGGGTCGACCCGGAGCTTTCGGTTCACTCGGAAGCCGGGACCCGGCCGGTCGCGCTCTCCGACACCCGGCCGGTGTATTTGGCCCGTCGGCACCGGATCACCGAGATCCTGGCCGAGCATTCCAGCGAGCTGCTGCCGGTGCAGTGGGGCGATCCGCGCTTCCGTGCCTGCCACCGGTGTGCCGTCTGCCGCGCCGCTCGCGCCGAGGCCCGGGATCTGCTGCTGGTGGCCGGGATGGACTTGCCCACGCGGGCCGCGCTCCGGGCGGCCGGTGTCACCACCATCGACCGGCTCACCACCCGCACCGTTGCCGCGCCGGAGATACCCCCACGCCTGCTGACCCGGTTGCGCACCCAGGCCGTCGTCCAACTGCGCCAGGAACATTCCGGCCGCGGCGAATACGTCACCGCCGACCCGTCCGCCCTCGATATGCTGCCCGCCGCCACCCCCGGCGACCTCGCACTCCAGGTGGACGAGATCGCCCCCGGCCGGTTACGGATCCAGGTCGCCGCCCGCGATACCGTCCGCCTGACCCGTGAGGTCCCGCTCGAATCGCCCGGCGTCACACTGGGCCCCGCGCGGCGGCACGAACTGCGCGCCGCCGGGCGCCGCGCCTTCACCGATATCCTCGCCGCACTCACCGAACCACTGCTGGCCGATCCCGATCTGCACATCTACCACTACACCGCCGCCGCCCGTACCTTTCTGTTGCACACCGGTGCCCGGCTCGGCTTCGGTGAGGAAACCGTGGACGTGCTGCTGCGGGCGGGCACCCTGGTGGACCTGTATCCGATATTCCGGGGCGCTTTCGTCGCCGGATCGCAGACCTACGCGTTGCCCGCCGTCGCGGCGGTGCTCGGTGCCACCTCGGTGGGTTCCGGGGCCCCCACCGTGCTGCGGCTCGCGGACCGGTTGCGCGAGCAGGTGGGCGAACCGCCGGCCGGGCACGTCCAGACGCTGGAGCGCCTGCTGCGCGAAACGCCCTCGCCGCAACCCTCGTCCACCGAGGCCGCCCTGGCCGAATTCGCCGGCCGGCGCCCGGATGCGGAGGCGGACGATCCGGCGGAGCCGCACCGGGTCGCCGCGCTGACCGCCGCGCTGCTCGGGTATCACCGCCGGGAACAGCAGACCGCCTGGTGGGCGCATATCGACCGGTTGACCCACCCACCGGCCGACTGGTCCGCCGAACCCGGGGTCATGGTGGCCGATTCGGCCGCGGTCGATACGAAATGGCATATCGGTCCCGGCGATACGGTGCGCCGCTTCCTGCGGCTCACCGGCCGGCTGGCCGGTCCGGGCCTCGCGCCGGGCACCACGGTCTGTGTGGTCTACGAACCCGCCGGACGCGCACCGCGAGCCGTCCGCACCTGCGGGACCGCCACCGTCCTCGGCTGTGCGGCGGACACCGATTTCGCCGATACCGTGCGCCTGGAGGAGACGCTGGCGCCCGGGGCCGAACCGCACGACGAACTACCCGTCGCGCTGGCACCGGCATTGCCGGAACCACCCGTCGCCGCGGCGGACGCGACGGAGGATATCGGCCGGCAGCTGCTCGTCTCACTCCCCGCGATCCCCGCGACCGCCCTGTTCGACCTGCTGACCCGCCGCCCACCCCGCCTCGGCGCCGCTGCCGCGAATTCCGCCGGGCCACAACTACCGCCCGCCGGAGACGACCCGCGGGCCGCGATCACCGCGGTGCTGCGCGATCTGGACCGCTCGTATCTCGCGGTGCAGGCACCCACCGGGACCGGCCGGACCGCCGTCCTGGCCGATGTACTGGCCGCGCTGGTCACCGCGGACAACTGGCGGATAGGTATTGTCGCGCCGACCGCCGCGCCGGTCGAGAACCTGCTCGACGCGGTAGTGCGCGCGGGTGTGCTGCCCGAACTGGTCGCCAAGAGCGAGTCGGTGGCCGTGGCTCCCGAATGGCTGATCCTGGAAGCCGACCGTTACCCCCGGTTCCTGGCGAACGCGATCCGCGGCTGCGTCGTGGGGGGTACGCCCGCCGACTTCACCGACCCCCTGCGGATCCCGCCTGAATCGCTGGACCTCCTGGTGATCGCCGACGCGAACGCCTTCCCGCTGGCGACCACGGCCGCGGTCTCGGTGAGTGCCCGCAACCTGCTGCTCACCGGCGATCCGGCCGCCCGGTACGACCTCGATCCGGGGCCGCATCCGGAACCGGTGCACACCCCGGCCCTCTCCTGGCCGAGTTCCGGTCACGTGACGCTGCCCACCACCCACGGCTACTTCCTGGGCCGGACCCGGCGCCTGCATCCGCGGCTGAGCGAGGCGCTGTCACCCCTCTACTTCGAAGGCCGGTTGCGGGCGTACCCGCCGCCCGCCGAGCCGTTCGCCGATGCCGTCGAACCCGGAATCGCCACGGTGCCGGTGGATCACCACGGCAACAGCACCGCCTCCGACGCCGAAGCCCGCGAGGTCCTGCACCAGATCCGAAACCTGCTGGGACAGCGATGGGACGACGGCACCGGGCCCCGGCTCCTGCAACCGCACGACATCGTCGTGGTATCCCCCTACCGCGCCCAGGTGGGCCGGATCCGAAACCTGCTGGCGCGGGCACGGTTCGAGGAGGTGCTGGTGGGCACTCCGGATCTGCTCCGGGGCCGCGAGGCGGCGGTGGTCCTGCTCTCCCTCGCGGCGTCGAGTCCCGAGGATTCGCCGATTCCCGTCGGTGTCCTGCTGTCGCCCGCGCTGGTACACGACGCGGTGGGCCGGGCCCGCCGGCGGGCGGTGATCGTACGCTCCCCACTGCTCACCGAATTTCTGCCGGAGACCCTCGACGAATTGGCGCATATTTCGCGCTTCGTCCGACTGGATAAAAACTAGGAATTCGTGGACGGTTTCGTCCTGCTGGGACAGTCGGCGCAGTTTCCCGAAATTACGGGGGAGCAACGGGAATTACTGCCGGAATAATGCGTCTCCGCCGTATCGGATTCGGCCACCGCTCATCCGAAACATTTACCTTCGCCACGATATGTCGGTACCGCCACGCGCGAGCCGTCACCGTCCACCAGATACAACCGGTCGAACCGTTCACACAGCTCACCGGCCTTGGCGTGCCGGAACCACACCCGGTCCCCGATCGACAGATCCGCGGCTCCGGCCAACGGTGTCTGTACCTCGCCCGCACCTTCCGTACCGAGCAGCCGCAATCCCTTGGGCCACACCGCTTCAGGTACGCGCGAAGCCCCCGTCGGCCCGGAGGCGATATATCCCCCGGCGAATACCGTGACCATTCCGGACGCGGGCCGGCGCAGGACCGGTAACGCGAAATACAATGCGGGCCTGGGCCGGAACGATCGATATCCGTCGAACAACGTCGGCACGTACAGCCCCGATCCCGCGGTGATCTCGGTGACTCCCGGTGCGGCGGCGGACAATTCGATCGAACCCGTACCCCCGCTGTTGACGATCTCGAGCGGACCGGTCACCGTGTGCACGGCGTCCAGCACCGCGCCCCGGCGCCGGCCGATCTCCCGGGCGGAGGCCTTCTTCACCAGGCGCACCGGCAGCGAGGTGTCCGGTAGTCCGGCGATCTGCGCCTCGTAGGTCATCAGTCCGACCACCCGGAACCCGCGGCCGACGGCCGTCTCGGCCAGTTCGGCGGCCTGTTCCGGGGTCCGGATCGGCGAGCGGCGCACCCCGAGATGCACGGGACCGATTCGCAGCGAGGCGTCCACATCCAGGCAGACCCGGGGATATACGGTCACACTGCCGACCGCGGCACGGACGAGGTCCAGCTGCGCCACATCGTCGATCATCAGCGTGATCGCCTCGAGCAGGACCGGATCGCCGCCGAGTTCGGCCAGCGCCGCGCGATCGGCACTCGGGTACCCGAGCAGCACATCGCGAGCGCCCTGCCGGACCAGCCAGATCGCCTCGGCGAGCGAATACGACATGAGGCCGGCGAAGCCGCCCGCGGCGGTCAGGCCGGCGCCGAGCACTTCCTCCAGGACCGCGCGGCAGCGCACGGATTTACTGGCCACCCGGATGGGCCGGCCCGCAGCCCGGCGCACCAGGTCGGCGGCATTGGCCCGCAGGGCGGTGAGGTCCACCGCGGCCAACGGCGGATCGAGATCGGCGGTGGCCGCATGCAGAGAAGTAATCGGCGAGGTCACACTCACCCGACCACTCAACCACCGTACTGGTCGAACGTCCAGCTTTATCGGGACTGGTTTCCGGCGTCGATCGCCCGGGTGACCAGATTGGAGACCAGATCGTCGAAGGCGACCAGGACGACCTCGTCGTCACAATCGGCCAGCCACCGCAGCACCGAACCCTGGACCACCATGATCACGTAGGACGCCACCGATTCGACCGGCTCGATCCAGCGGGTACCCGAACGGGCGGCACACAGCTCGAGCCATTCGATCACATCGCGCTGCTGGGCCCGCTGCCGCTTGGAGACCACCGGGTCGGGTACATACTCCGCGGTCGAATCCCAGTGCCGGCACAGGGTCTGAACGGTCTTGGAGTAGGCGTGGATCTGCTGCACCGGCGTCGACTTGACCAGCGGCCAGTAGGCGCTCACCCCGGCGTGCAGCAAGACCCGCAGCGCCCGTAATCCGGTGATATCCATAACCGCGTCTGCATGATCGACCGCTTCTCGCACGGCCGACCGGATCCGGACCTCCGCTATTTCTCCACGTACGCCCAACGCAAGCTCCCTCGGCAAACAACTCGCACACTCCGGACCGAAAACTCGGCACCGCAGTGGCCGGTCGGATCGGTAGGCATAGTCGGGAAGTTGCAGCCTATCCAATCCGTCTTCTCGATATTAGAAGGTTTTCGGGGTTTGAGAACAGTTCTGACGGGAAACCCGTACCCGAAGACTGTTTTTACGGCCCTTTCGGGACCGATTCCGCATACTGCGGAAACCCGGTACACGTACGTCCGGCCCACCCTGGACCGAGCCCCGGGCGACGTACCCGTACCGCCACAGCGCCTCATGACAGAGACCATCGGCAAGTCTACGACCGGGTCCCGGCGATCTTCGTCGGCTGTGCGGCATCACACAACGCGCACGGTCGGGCGGCAGTTAGCCTGATGCGGTGACAAGCTCTCCCCTCGCCGGGCATCTCCGGATCAGCGGCACATTCAACTTTCGAGATCTCGGCGGATTGCGTCTGCACGGCGGCGGGACGACACGACCCGGAGTCCTCTTCCGTTCGGCCCAGCTCAGCCGGCTCGACGACGCCGGCCACGCCACCCTCCGGGAACTGGGCGTGGGGGCGGTCCACGATCTGCGCGGCCACCTGGAGATCGAACGCGCCGGCGCCGACCACCTGCCCCCGGAGATCCGGCTGAACATCACCCCCTTCGACGACGGAACGGTCACCGCGCCCCCGCACGAGGCGGGCGCCGGCCGGCAGGACGCGCCCGGCGCCGCGCTCGCCTACATGATGGACGTGTACCGCAACTTCCCGGCCCGGCCCGAGGCGCACGCTGCGATCACAACCTTGGCCGAGGCGATCGTCGCCGACCGCGGGGCCGTCCTGGTGCACTGCGCCGCCGGTAAGGACCGCACCGGCTGGACCATCGCCACGCTGCTGCGCGCGGTCGGGGTCACCGAGTCCGAGATCCTCGGCGACTACCTGCTGAGCAACCAGGCGGTCGCCGAACTGCGTACCTCGCTGAAGGACGAGTTCGGCGCGGATCTGCCGCAAGCCGTGCTCGAGGTACGGGAGGAGTACCTGCGCGCGGGCCTCGAATCCGGAATCGAACTGCACGGTGATTTCGATGCGTATCTGAGCGCCGTGGGGCTCACGTCCGACCTGCGGGAGCGGCTGCGGGAACGACTCGTCGCCTGACGCTCAGGCGCTGCGCCGGACCAGGCCGTCGGTGCCGATGCACACATGGTCGCCGGTATGGAACCAGCTGCCGGTGAACCGGTCGGCGGTGCGCTGGGGATCGTTCCAGTAGCGCCTGGTCACATTGGGGCCGCGGCACAGCAGCTCGCCGCGCCCCGACGCGGCCTCCGGCCCGCACAGCGCCAGCTCGGTACCGCCGAACGGGAACCCGAGCACGGTACCGTCGCCGTCGCCGTCGGCGGCCGGACCGGCGGTCGGCCCCAGCGCCAGCCCGATCCCGCTGGTCTCTGTCGCACCCCACACCGACCACTGCCGGGCCGAGGGGAAGACCGCACCGAGATCACCGGCGGACGCCGACCCGGGCTCCCCGGCGTCGGCGCGATGACCGGCCGTGCTGATCCGGATCACCCGCTCGGTGCGCAATCCGCCGGCACGCCCCGCGGCCAGCTCCGGCAGCAGGCCGCCGAGAATACGGGTGCTGGCCGCGAGCGTGTCCACGCCTTCCTCCGCGATCGCCGCCGCCACCGCACCGGTGCCCTGGGCCAGGACCACGGTGCCGCCCACCGCGAAGGTGGGCAGCAGCTGATCGACACAGCCGCTGGCGTGGGCCAGCGGCTGCAGCACGAGATTGCGCATCCCGTCGGTGGGCAGATCGAGGGCGGCGACCATCGAGCGGATGGCGGAGAGCAGATTCTCGTTGGTCAGTTCCACCCCGGTCGGCACCGCGCCGGCCCCGGCCCCGCTGGTGTAGCAGAGCAGCGCCAGATCACCGAGCGCCGCACCGTCGTCGATGAACGCGGCGCCGTCGGGCAGATCGGCGGCCCAGCGGCTGTCGCTGCGAGTGGCGCCGCAACCCCGTTCGGGCGCGCCCAGAACGAAATCGGCATCACTGTCGGCGATGACCTTGTCGGCCGCCGGGCGCGGCAGCCCGTACTGGACCAGCACCGGCACCGCCCCGCTGAGCAGCGCCCCGAGGAACGCCCGCACCCAGCGCACCCCCGGCGGCATGTGCACCGCGACCCGGTCCCCGTAGCCGATCCCTTGCTCCTGCAGCCCACCGGCCACCCGGGAGGCCGAATGCCACAGCTCCCGATAGGTCAGCCGGCCGCCGCCGACCTCGACCACGGCCTCCCGGTTGGAGAAGGCATGCACCTGGAGATCGAGGAGTTCGGTGAGGGCGGGGCTGAGGTTGCCGTAGCGCAGGATGCCGTCCGCGCCCCGCGACAGCGGCGCCGCGGCGCCGGCGTCGACGATATGGAACTCCACCGGATCCGGCCGCCGGCCGGAAGCGCCGCCGGACTGCCGCACCGGGCCGGACGGATCGGCCGCGGGCCCGATGATCGTGGTCGTACCGCCTTGCATCGGACCTCCGCACAGTCGAACAGCCTGACACCTGTGACTATATGACGCAGATCACAAATTAGGGTGCGGAGTCGGCGAATCGCCGGGATCGGATGACGAAATCGTCATCCGATAGGTCAGCGCCCCCGGTAGGTGGCCTTCCCGGGTCCCAGTTCCAGGAAGCTGCGCACCGCCCGCGGCAGGTCCTCGGTGGCGAACAGGTCACCGGACACCTGCGGTGTCACCGAATCCGCGTGCGCCACCCCGCCCGACCGCCACGCTTCGACGATCCGCTTGGTGGCGGCATGCGCGCGAGTGGGCCCCTCGGCCAGCCGATGGGCCAGCTCGACCGCCGCGGTGTCGAGATCCTCGTGGATCCGGTTCACCACACCCCATTCGCGCATGGTCTGCGCGTCGTACAGATCGCCGGTCATCACCAGTTCGCGGGCCCGGCCCGACCCGGCCCGTTCGGCCAGCCGCTGCGGCCCACCCATCGACGGCGTCAACCCGACCACGATCTCCACCAGCCCGAACTTCGCCTTCGGCGCGGCCAGGATCAGATCGCAGGCCAGCGCGATCTCGAACGCCGCGGTGAGGGTGAGACCGTGCGCGGCGAACAGCACCGGGCACGGCAACGCCTCGATCGGATGGCTGATCCGAGCGAACAGGTCCTGCCACAGCTGGGCTCCCTGCGCGGCGGTGAGCCCGTCGAAGGTGTGCACATCCACCCCGCCCGAGACCACTTTGCCCTCGGCCCGGATCAGCAACGCGCGCGGCGGCCGCGCCGACAGCTCGGCGATATCGGCGACCAGGGCGTCGAACATGGCCTGATCGAACAGGTTCAGCGGTGGGCTCGCCAGCGTCAATGTGGCGACTTCGGCACCGCCGGCGGTGATCGTGCGTTCCAGCCGGGTGGGTTCGGTAGCGCTCATACCGTCAGCTTATGGGCCGGTCCTGCGAGACTGGTGCCATGACCGACTCGGAAACCGCACAGGGCACCTACGTCGAACCGGGCGAATTCACACGCGACACCAACTACATCACCACCCGGATCACCGCCGACGGCCGCGACGGCTACCCGGTCGAACCGGGCCGGTACCGGCTGGTCGCCGCCCGCGCCTGCCCGTGGGCCAACCGCACCCTGATCGCGCGCCGCCTGCTGGGCCTGGAATCGGTGATCTCGCTGGGCCTGTGCGGTCCCACCCACGACAAGCTCAGCTGGACCTTCGACCTGGACCCGGGCGGGGTGGACCCGGTGCTGAAGATCCCGCGGCTGCGCGACGCCTACCTGGCCCGTTTCCCCGGCTATCCGCGCGGTATCACGGTGCCGGCGATCGTCGACGTACCGACCGGCCAGGTCGTCACCAACGACTACGCGCAGATCACCCTCGACTTCTCCCTCGAATGGACCGAGTACCACCGCGACGGAGCGCCGCAGCTGTATCCGGAAGCACTGCGCGCCGAGATCGACGAGGTGAACGCACGCGTGTTCCGCGAGGTGAACAACGGCGTGTACCGCTGTGGTTTCGCCGGGGCCCAGGATGCCTACGACGCCGCCTACGACCGGCTCTTCACCGCCCTGGACCGGCTGTCGGACCGGCTGACCGGGCAGCGCTATCTGGTCGGCGACACCATCACCGAAGCCGATATCCGGCTGTTCACCACCCTGGCCCGGTTCGACCCCGTCTACCACGGCCATTTCAAATGCAACCGCAGCAAACTCAGCGAGATGCCGGTCCTGTGGGCCTACGCCCGCGACCTGTTCCAAACCCCCGGATTCGGCGACACCATCGATTTCGCGCAGATCAAGGACCATTACTACAAAGTCCACACCGACATCAACCCGACCCGGATCGTCCCCCAGGGCCCGAGACTCGCCAACTGGCTCACCCCCCACGGCCGCGAATCCCTCGGCGGCCGCCCCTTCGGCGACGGCACACCCCCACCACCCCCCGTCCCGGCCGAAGTGGTCCCGGAGGAACACGGGGCACAGTAGGTACGGAACCTGCGCGATGGGTAGTCCGTTACCAGTCGGAGCGAACGTCCGGCCTTCGTGCCCTACAGTGCACAGAGGCCGCAGAGGAGGGATGACGCCGTGCGTAACGGGGCATTGGAAAAGGCCGTGGTCGAGGCATTGGATCACGGTTCCCGGCTACAAGCACCCGCCGTCGCCAAGTATGTCGCGCGCTTGCGGCGCGCACATCCCGACGAGTCGCCCGCGCAGCTCGTCGAACGGCTCGAACGCCAGTATCTGCTGGCGGTGACCGGCAGCGGTAGCGCGGTCGGGGCGTCGGCCGCGATTCCCGGAGTGGGGACCATCGCCGCGCTGGCGGCGGTGAGCGCGGAGACCACGTTCTTCATGGAGGCGTCGGCGTTGTTCACGCTGGCGGTGGCCTCGGTGCACGGAGTTCGGCCGGAGAACACCGAGCAGCGGCGGGCGCTGGTGCTCGCGGTGGTTCTCGGTGACAGCGGGATGGAGATCGTCCAGAAGAGTGTCGGTACCTCGGCAAAGAACTGGGGCACGGTGTTCGCCAACAAGATCCCGGGTCTGTCCGGGATGAACGATTCGCTGCTCAAACGGTTCCTCGTCCGCTTCATCACCAAACGTGCCGCGTTGATGGCGGGCAAGGTGTTGCCCGCCGGGATCGGCGCGGTGATCGGCGGGGTCGGTAACCGGGCGCTGGGCAAGGCGACCGTCAACAACGCGCGCGAGGCATTCGGCCCGGCGCCGGCGTATTTCCCCGACGAGATGGTGATCGACGCCGAGGTGCCGGCCGCGCTGGAGCAGCCGAAGAAGTCGCTGCCGCAGGGCGATCCGAGCGAACTGCCGCGCGAGGAGACCGGTGTGCGTCACCGTGGGACCCAGCCACCGGCCGGGCCGCGGTGACGCCCTCGGCGCGCCCGGCGATCACGGTCCGGGGTCTGACCAAGCGGTACGAGGATTTCAGTATCGGTGCCCAGGACATCTCCTTCGAGGTCGCGGCGCGTACCTGCGCGGCGCTGGTGGGCCCGCCCGGTTCCGGGAAGTCGACGGTGGCCGGGATCCTGCTGGGCCTGCTCCCGCCGACGGCGGGATCGGCCACGGTGGCCGGCGGCCGCGGGAGCGCGGCGGTGGGCGCCGTCCTCGCGCCACGCGGTCTGCATCCGCGCCGTACGGTCCGCGACCATCTGCGGGTCTATGCCGCCGCGGCCGGGTGCCCGGACCGCCGGGTGCGCGCCGTGCTGGAGATCACCGGTCTCACCGAGCGCGCCCGCGCCGTCCCCGACGATCTGAGCCCCGGTGAGGAGACCCGCGCGGCGCTGGCGACGGCCCTGCTGCCCGACCCGCCACTGCTGGTGCTCGATGATCCCGCCGCCGGTATGCAGCTGGGCGAACTGTCCTGGTTGCAGGGTTTCCTGCGGGAGCACACGCGGCGCGGCGGCACCGTACTGTTCACCACCCCCAGCCTGGTGACGGCGCTGCCGGTCGCCGATCATCTGGTGGTGCTGAGCGGCGGGTCGGTGGTCTATCAGGGCAGCCCGGCCCGCCTGCGGCGCCGTAACCCGGATCGTCTGGTGGTGGCCTCCTCGTCGTCCATCGCAGTCGCCACCGCCCTGGCCGCCCGCGGTTTCACCGACGCGGTGATCCGGCCCGACGATCAACTGGCCGTGGCGGACGCGTCCGAGGACGATATCGTGGCCGCCGCCCGCGCCGCAGATGTCCGGCTGGACCGTATAGTCGCCGATCGGATCCATCCCGACCGGGTACTCGCCTCCCTGACCCACGCGGCCGCGCCGCAGCCGGTCGGACCCGGTATGCCGCCGCCCACCTCGCTGCCGTATGGGGTTGCCCGATGATCGACGTCGTACCCGCGGAACTGCTCCCGCCGGTCCTGTCCGAGTACCGCAAAGCGGTGACCCTGCGCTACACCCGGGTGCTGGCCGGGACCCTGGTCGCCCTGACGATCGTGGCCGCTTCGGTGACCGCGATCATGGCCGGGCCGCGTGACCCGGACAGCGATCCGGTGACCGGTACGGCGACCATCGGGCTGTATCTGGCGCTGTTCGCGGTCGTCGTGGCGGCGGGTGTTTTCGGGGCCGCGGGAGCGGCGGGTGAACACCAGCACAACACACTGGTGACCACCGCCCTGTTCACGATGGACCGGGACCGGCTGGCCGGGTCGAAATACCTGGTGACCGCCGCCGCCGCTGTGGTGGCCGCGCTGGCGGTCGAGGTTGTGGCCATGGTCTGCCTGCTGCTGTTCGGCCGCGGCAAAATCGAGATCACGGCCGCGTTCTTCGCGGTACTCGGTGGCGGTCTGCTGGCCGCGGCGTGCTGGGCGGTGATCGGCACCGGGCTCGGGCTGCTGCTGCGCTCACCGGCATTGGCGGTCGGCGCGGTACTGGTCTGGCTGCTGCTCGCCGAGCCGCTGCTCTGGGTGGTGACCGCCGGGATCGGGCTGCCGGGCGCGGCGACGCTGCTACCCGGTTCGGCGACGCTGAGCACCGTCCTGGCCGGCTCGTTCACCGACAGCGATCTGCTGGCCCCCGCCCCGGCCGCGATCGTGGTGCTGCTGCTGTGGACCGTCGGAGTCGGCGCGGCCGGCTGGTGGGCGCTGCGCCGGGCCGAACTGTGATCCGCTGAGCCTGTCCCGGCGGGAGCGCCGGGAACAAGACCTTGTCGCCGGGCGTCGTTATGGTCGATGACAGGTCGAGGTGAAGGGGGGCCCATGGGTAGCGGCGCGCGGCCGGGATGGCTTCGCAGGCTGTGGTCGGAGTGCCGGCGTTTCGGGGGCACGCTGGCCGGTATCGCCGTGGCCCTGGTGGCCGGCGCGGCGGCCGAGATCGTGGCACCGCTGCTCACCAAATGGGCCGTGGATTCGGCCACCAGCGGGGCTACCCGGGTGATCGGTATCGTCGCCGGGCTGCTGGCCCTGCTGGCGGCGGGCCGGTTCGCGGCGTCCTTCGGGCGGCGGATGCTGGCCGGCAAATTGTCACTGGACGTCCAGCACGGGCTGCGGGTGCAGCTGCTCGGATCGTTGCAGCGGCTGGACGGCGCCGGTCAGGACGCGCTGCGCACCGGGCAGGTGGTTTCCCGCTCGATCACCGACCTCCAGCTGGTGCAGTCGCTGCTGGCGATGGCCCCGCTCTCGGGAATGTCGTTTCTGCAGTTCGTGCTCGCCGCCGCGGTGATGCTGTGGTTGTCCCCGCCGCTGGCTGCGGTGGCGCTGCTGATGGTGCCGCTGGTGATCGTGGTGGTGTACCGGATGCGGCCCAAGCTGCACGCCGCCACCTGGTCGGCCCAGCAGCGGGCCGCCGAACTCGCCCAGCACGTGGAGGAGACGGTCACCGGGGTCCGGGTGGTGAAGGGGTTCGGCCAGGAAGCCCGCATGGTCGATGTGCTCGAACAGCACGGCCGCCGGTTGTTCGCCGAGCGGATGCGCGCGGCCCGGATCAACGCCCGCTTCTCCCCCACACTGGCGGCCATCCCGCAGGCGGGGCTGGTGGTGGTGATCGCCGTCGGTGGCTGGCTCGCGTTGCAGGGCCAGATCGGTCTCGGCACCTTCCTCGCGTTCAGCGCCTATGTCACCACCATGACCACCACCGCCCGCACCATGGCGTCGGTGCTCATCCTGGCCCAGCTCACCCGGGCCGCGGCCGAACGAGTGTATCAGGTGATCGACGCCGGTCCGGCGGTGGCCGATCCGCCGCGACCGGTCCCGGTGCCGGAGGGCCCGCTGGGTATCGAACTCGACGGGGTGAGCTTCGGCTTCGATCCCGCGCAACCGGTCCTGCGCGACCTGGACCTGCGGGTCCGGCCGGGCGAGACGGTGGCGATCATCGGACCGGCGGGGTCGGGCAAGACCACGCTGTCGCTGCTGCTACCCCGGTTCTACGCGCCCGATGCCGGTCGGATCCGGCTGCTGGGCACCGGTGCCGCGCAGCCGGTGAACATCGCCGAGGTGTCCGCCGCGCAGTTGCGCGCCGCGGTGGGCGTGGTTTTCGACGATCCATTCCTGTTCAGTTCCAGCGTGGCCGCCAATATCGCCCTCGGCAGGCCCGACGCCACACCCGACGAGATCCGGGCCGCCGCACGGCAGGCCGCCGCCGACGAGTTCATCGAACAGCTGCCGGACGGTTACGACACCGTCGTCGGGGAACGCGGGCTCACCCTCTCCGGTGGTCAACGGCAGCGCATCGCCCTGGCCCGGGCGTTACTGGCCCGGCCGCGCATCCTGGTGCTCGACGACGCCACCTCCGCGGTGGACGCGGTGACCGAGGCCGCCATCTTCGGCGCACTGCCCGATCAGGGCACCCGCACCACCATCATCTTGGCCCATCGCGAGTCGACCCTCGCCCCTGCCGACCGGGTGATCCGCCTGCCCGAACCGGACACCGTGCCGGTCGCCGGCCCGGTCTTCCAGCCCGACCGGCTGCCCGCGGCCGCGTCCGCCGACCGCTTCGGCCCCACGCCCGACCTCAGCGCGACCCCCGAACTACGCCGTGCCATCGACGCGCTGCCCGCCGCCACCGAGCGGCCGGGGCTGGACGAGTCCCGGCTCCGGGAACCGGACCCGGGGTTCCGGCTGGGCCGGCTGCTGTGGCCGGTGCGAACCCTGGTGCTGGCCTCGATGGCCCTGCTGGCACTCGACGCGTTGATCGGGATCGGTTTTCCGCCCCTGGTCCGCCATGCGATCGACGCCGGCGTCACCGATGGGCAGCCGTCCGCCCTCACCTGGTCGGCCGCACTGGGTACCGGGCTGGTGCTGGCGGGCTGGGTGGTGGCCGCCGCGACCACCCTGTTCACCTCCCGCACCGGCGAACGGGTGCTGTACGGACTGCGTGTCCGCAGTTACGCCCACCTGCAACGGCTCGGGCTGGACTACTACGAACGCGAACTGTCCGGCCGGATCATGACCCGGATGACCACCGATGTGGACGCCCTGTCCACCTTCCTGCAGACCGGAGTGTCCACCGCGCTGGTGAGCGTGCTGTCGCTGGGCGGTATCGCGGTCGCCCTGGTGGTGATCGATCTGCGGCTCGCCCTGGTGGTCCTGCTCGGGGTGCTGCCGCCGCTGATCATCGCCACGGCGGTGTTCCGCCGGGTCGCCTCGGTGGCCTACACCGTCTCCCGGGAACGGGTCTCCACGGTCAACGCGGATTTCCAGGAGAACATCGCGGGACTGCGGGCGGTGCAGGCCAATCGGCACGAGCGACTCGCGGCCCACCGATTCGCCGAATACTCCACGAAGTACCGGCGCAGCCGGATGCGGGCCCAGCGCGCCATCGCGTTGTACTTCGCCTTCGTGGCGGCGTGGACCGATCTGGCACTGGCCCTGGTGGTGTTCACCGGGGCGCACGCGGTGGCCGCCGGCACCACCAGCACCGGCACCCTGGTCGCCTTCGTGCTGTACCTGGAGCTGTTGTTCGGTCCGGTCCAGCAGCTGTCGCAGGTGTTCGACGGATACCAGCAGGCGCGGGTGGGTCTGCACCGTATCGGCGATCTGCTGCGCACCCCGTCCTCCATCGGCGCCGATCCGCCCGACGCCGATCCGATCGCCGCGGGCCTGCGGGGTGATCTGGCTCTCGACGCGGTGCGTTTCCGCTACCCGGGCACCGAGCGTTTCGCGCTCGACGATGTGGATCTGGCGGTCGCGCCCGGGCAATCTCTGGCTCTGGTGGGGGCGACCGGCGCCGGGAAATCCACCATCGTCAAACTGCTCGCCCGCCTCTACGACCTCTCCGGCACCGATACCGGGGTCATCCGGGTGGACGGCGTCGACATCCGCGACTACCGGCTGGACCGCTACCGCGCCCGGCTCGGGATGGTCCCGCAGGAAGCTCACCTGTTCACCGGCGATATCGCGAGCAATATTGCATTCGGGAAGCCTGACGCGTCCGAGGCGGAGATCGAGGCGGCCGCCCGGGCGGTCGGGGCGCGGGAGATGATCGCCGGCCTGCCCGGCGGATTCCGCCGGCCGGTGGGCGAGCGCGGGCGCGGACTCTCGGCGGGTCAGCGTCAGCTCATCGCCCTGGCCCGTGCCCAGCTGGTGGACCCCGATCTGTTGCTGCTCGACGAGGCGACCGCCACCCTCGACCCCGACACCGAGGAGAAAGTGCTGGCCGCGACCGGATCGCTGGCTCGCCACCGCACGACGGTGGTGGTCGCGCACCGGCTGGCCACGGCCGCGCGGGCCGATCGGATCGCCGTCGTGGAGCACGGCCGGATCGTCGAAGTGGGCACTCATGCCGAGCTCGTGGCGGCCGGTGGGCACTATGCCCGCCTCTGGACAGCGGCCGGAAGCGGCGAAGGAATACTCTCGGTCGAGGACGAGTCGTCAACAATGAGGTCGGGATTGTCCGGTGGTCGGTGACCGAGCGGATGTGCGCGGGGGCATATCCTCGTCTTCAGGGCGTATCGGTATCCATCCGCCGAGGCCCTGTGCCGGGCACGTCACAAACGTCGCAGCGCGAAGAACGAAATGAGGCGAACACCTGCTGTGAGCAGCTCAAAATCCCAGTTCGGTCAGAACCAGTGGCTGGTCGACGAGATGTATCAGAAGTTCAAACAGGATCCATCCTCGGTCGACGCCAGCTGGCACGAGTTCCTCGCCGACTACACCCCCGAGATCTCCGGTGAATCCGGTAACACCCAGTCTGCTCCGGCGCCGACCGCGGCGGTGAAATCCGCCCCTGCCGCCGTGCCCGCCGAAAATTCTTCGGTCCGGACCCGGGCCACCGCCCCGACCGCTCCGGCCACCACGTCCGCGCCGGCCGCCGCGCCGAAGTCCGCCCCGGCCGCCACCACCGCCGCGCGGACCACCGCGGCCGCCCAGCAGCGGGCCCCGCAGACGACCCCGGCCCCGGCATCCAATGCCGCCGCCACCTCGGGTGCGCCCAAACCGGCTCCGGCCGCGGACGAGAAGAAGGTGCTGCGCGGTGCCGCCGCCGCGGTCGCCAAGAACATGTCGGCGTCGCTGAGCATCCCGACCGCCACCAG
Organism: Nocardia sp. NPDC050799; assembly: GCF_040654015.1. NCBI lineage: Bacteria > Bacillati > Actinomycetota > Actinomycetes > Mycobacteriales > Nocardiaceae > Nocardia > Nocardia sp. NPDC050799. The sequence goes on along the minus strand of NZ_JBFAHF010000031.1, from coordinate 11,371 downwards.
CGTGCGGGCCGTGCCGGCCAAGCTGATGATCGACAACCGGCTGGTCATCAACAACCATCTCGCCCGCACCCGGGGCGGCAAGATCTCCTTCACCCATCTGCTCGGCTACGCGATCGTGCAGGCGGTGAAGGCGTTCCCGAACATGAACCGGCATTTCGCCGAGGTCGACGGTAAGCCGAACGCGGTCACCCCCGCGCACACCAACCTCGGTCTGGCCATCGACCTGCCCGGTAAGGACGGCAGCCGGTCCCTGGTCGTCGCCGCCATCAAGGGCACCGAGGACATGACCTTCGGTCAGTTCCACACCGCCTACGAGGACATCGTCCGCCGCGCCCGCGACGGCAAACTGACCGCCGAGGACTTCAGCGGGGTCACCATCTCGCTGACCAACCCGGGCACCATCGGCACCGTGCACTCCGTACCGCGGCTGATGCAGGGCCAGGGTGCGATCATCGGCGCCGGGGCCATGGAGTATCCGGCGGAGTTCCAGGGTATGAGCGACGAGCGGATCGCCGATATCGGTATCGGCAAGCTCATGACGCTGACCTCCACCTACGATCACCGCATCATCCAGGGCGCGGAATCCGGCGATTTCCTGCGCACCATCCACAAGCTGCTCATCGCGGACGAGTTCTACGACGAGATCTTCCACGGTCTGGCCGTGCCGTACGAGCCGGTGCGCTGGCGCAAGGACATCAAGGAACGCGGCGTCGACAAGAGCACCCGGGTGCTCGAGATGATCGCCGCCTACCGCAACCGCGGTCACCTGATGGCCGACACCGATCCGCTGCGCCTGGTCAAGGACAAGTTCCGCAGCCACCCCGATCTGGATGTCACGCAGCACGGCCTCACCCTGTGGGATCTGGACCGCGAGTTCAATGTCGGCGGCTTCCACGGCGAAGAGCGGATGAAGCTGCGCGATGTGCTGTCGGTGCTGCGCGATTCCTACTGCCGCCACGTCGGTGTCGAGTACACCCACATCCTCGAAGAAGACCAGCTCAAGTGGATGCAGGACCGGGTCGAGCAGAAGCACGTCAAGCCGACCGTCGCCCAGCAGAAGTACATTTTGAACCGGCTCAACGCGGCCGAGGCGTTCGAAACCTTCCTGCAGACCAAATACGTCGGCCAGAAGCGCTTCTCACTGGAGGGCGCCGAAACCGTCATCCCGATGATGGACGCCGTGATCGACCAGTGCGCCGAGTACGCGCTGGACGAGGTCATCATCGGTATGCCGCACCGCGGCCGCCTCAATGTGCTGGCCAATATCGTGGGCAAGCCCTACTCGAAGATCTTCACCGAGTTCGAGGGCAATATGAACCCGGCCGCCACCCACGGCTCGGGCGATGTGAAGTACCACCTCGGTGCGCGCGGCAACTACCTGCAGATGTTCGGTGACAACGAGATCGAGGTCTCGCTGACGGCCAACCCCTCGCATCTGGAAGCGGTCGATCCGGTACTCGAGGGTCTGGTCCGCGCCAAGCAGGACCTGCTGGACAAGGGCGACGGCCCCGAGGGCTTCTCGGTCGTACCGCTGATGCTGCACGGTGACGCCGCGTTCGCCGGCCAGGGCGTGGTGGCCGAGACCCTGAACCTGTCGGGCCTGCGCGGGTACCGCGTGGGCGGCACCATCCACATCGTGGTGAACAACCAGATCGGTTTCACCACGGCCCCGGAGAACAGCCGCTCCACCGAGTACTCCACCGATATCGCCAAGTTCATCGGCGCCCCGATCTTCCACGTCAACGGCGACGACCCGGAGGCGTGCGACTGGGTCGCGCGCCTGGCGGTCGATTTCCGGCAGAAGTTCCGCAAGGACGTGGTCATCGACCTGATCTGCTACCGCCGTCGCGGTCACAACGAGGGCGACGACCCGTCGATGACCCAGCCGTACATGTACGACGTCATCGACACCAAGCGCAGCGTTCGCAAGAGCTACACCGAAAGCCTGATCGGCCGCGGCGATATCTCGCTGAAAGAGGCCGAGGACGCGCTGCGCGACTACCAGGGCCAGTTGGAGCGGGTCTTCAACGAGGTCCGGGAGCTGGAGAAGTATCCCCAGGGACCGAGCGCATCGGTGGAGGACGATCAGCAGGTCCCGTCCACCGTGCTCACCGCGGTCGACAAATCGGTGCTGCAGCGGATCGGCGACGCGTTCCTGAACGTGCCCGACGGTTTCAGCGTGCACCCGCGGGTGCAGCCGGTGCTGGAGAAGCGCCGGGAGATGGCCTACGAGGGCAAGGTCGACTGGGCGTTCGCCGAGTTGCTCGCCTTCGGCACGCTGATCGACGAGGGTCGCGCGGTCCGGCTGACCGGCCAGGATTCGCGCCGCGGCACCTTCACCCAGCGCCATTCGGTGATCATCGACCGTAAGACCGCGGCCGAGTACACCCCCCTGCACAACCTCAACAGCGCCAACCCGGGCTGGTTCGCGGTGCACGATTCGGCGCTGAGCGAATTCGCCGCCGTCGGCTTCGAGTACGGCTACTCGCTGGGTAACCCGGACGCGCTGGTGCTGTGGGAGGCCCAGTTCGGTGACTTCGTCAACGGCGCCCAGTCGATCATCGACGAGTTCATCTCCTCCGGTGAGGCCAAATGGGGCCAGCTGTCCGAGGTCGTGCTGCTGCTGCCGCACGGGCACGAGGGTCAGGGCCCGGACCACACCTCCGGCCGTATCGAGCGCTTCCTGCAGCTGTGCGCGGAGGGTTCGATGACGGTGGCGGTGCCGTCCACCCCGGCGAACTACTTCCACCTGCTGCGCCGGCACGCGCTGGACGGTATCCGCCGTCCGCTGATCGTCTTCACCCCGAAGTCGATGCTGCGCAACAAGGCCGTCGTCAGCGATCTCAAGGATTTCACCGAGAGCAAGTTCCGCTCGGTGTTCGACGAGCCCACCTACGAACAGGGCATCGGCGACCGCGCCGCGGTCAAGCGCGTCCTGCTCACCAGCGGCAAGCTCTACTACGAGCTGGCCGCCGCGAAGGCCAAGCGCAAGCGTGACGATGTCGCCATCGTCCGGGTCGAGCAGCTCTACCCGCTGCCCAAGTTCCGGTTGAACGAGGCCCTGGAGCGGTACTCGAACGCCACCGAGATCGCCTGGGTCCAGGAGGAGCCGGCGAACCAGGGCGCGTGGCCGTTCTTCGGCCTGAACCTGCCGGAGCTGCTGCCGGAGCGGCTGGGCCGCTTGCGCCGTATCTCGCGTCGTGCCATGTCGGCCCCGTCCTCGGGTTCGAGCAAGGTGCACGCGGTGGAGCAGGCCGAGATCATCGAGGAGGCGTTCGCGCCCACCGAGTGAGTCGCGGCGCCTACCCGACGCCGGGCGTGCCCCTTGCTCGAACCCGAGGACGGGGCCGACATGGCACGACGCGAGATACGGCGCAAGCGGCCCAGCC
>NZ_JBFAHF010000031.1:0-7972 GCF_040654015.1 Nocardia sp. NPDC050799 | reverse complement strand
GGCGGGGGGGGGCCCCCCCCCCGGGGGGGGCGGGGCCCCCCGCCGCCCGGGGGGGCCCCCGCGCCCCCCCCCCCCCCCCACGCCCGGCGTCTCTTGTTCGCCAAGCCACGACGAACGCCCGATGGAACCGATTTGCGGCAGGTTCAGCCGGCCGTCCAGCGTCGCAGTTTCTCCGGATTCCGAATCGCCCAGATGCGGGTGATCAGGCCGTCGGCGATATCGAAGGCGTACACCGAGACGACGGTGCCGTCCAGCTGTGCCACCAGTCCGGGTTGGCCGTTCACCGTGCGCTCCAGCAGGGTGAACGCGGGGCTGCGGGCGGCGATCTGCAGCCAGGTGCGAGCGATCCGCTCGCCGCCGTGGATCGGCTCGAGGAAGGCCGGTACCAAGCCGCCGCCGTCGGCACTCGCCCGCGCCCGCGGATCGAGGAGCCCGATCAGGGCCTCGATATCGCGGGCCTGCCAGGCGCGTTTGAAATCCCGGACCACTTCGGCGCGTTCGGTGCTCGACGGCCCGCGCGAGGTATCGATACGGCATTTCGAGAACTTCACCACCTTCACACCGCGCGACCACCACGCCACCGCCCTGGGCACGCTGCTGGATCAGGTTCTCGCCTGGAGCACCGCCCTGGCGCCGCTACGCCGGCCCGCCATCGATACTCCGAACATCGACCCGGAAGGAATTGATCATGACGACTCCGCACGACTCTCGGTCACCCGCTGACCGCATCGAGGCCGACGAGGCCGCCATCCACCGGCAACTCGACAAGCTGATCGACGGGCTCCGGGCCGGAGATCTCGAGGCGCTGCGGCGGCTGTACACCCCCGACATCGTGTCCTTCGATGTCGAGCCGCCGCTCCAGCACGTCGGGACCGCGGCGAAGCTGGCGAACTGGGCGAAGGTGTTCCAGCTCCTCGACAACGTGACCTACGAGATTCGCGATCCGGCCTTCACCATCGGTCACGATGTCGCGTTCGGGCACGCCTTCGCTCGTCTCGGCGGCACCTTGAAAACCGGGGCGGCGATGAGCGGCATGTGGGTGCGGGTCACGTTCGGGCTGCGAAAGATCGACGGCACCTGGTTGATCGCGCACGACCAGGTGTCGGTGCCGCTCGATATCGCCAGCGGCAAAGGCGTGGTCGACCTCGAGCCCTGAGAGGTCGCCCGGCCGCGTGGGCCGAGAGCCTGCCGCGGGTCCACGACCCGGCGCCGGCCGGGTCGTGGCGGGCCGACCGGCCGGCGGCCGATCCGTAGCGGGAGGCCGGCGCGGTGGCGGGCTCACCGCCGGCCCGGAACTCCCGGAACCGTCCCGGGCCCGGCCAGTTGCACCAGTATCGCGCCCGTGAGCACGATCGCCGCCCCGGCCAGCTGCGCCGGCCCGAGCGCTTGGCCCAGCAGCAGCCAGGCCAGCGCGGCGGCGACCACCGGTTCCAGCAGGGCCAGCACACCGGCCAGGGCGACGGGGAGATCGCGCAGCGCCCGCAACCCCGCCAGGTAGGGCAGCACGGTACCGGCCACGGCCAGCGCGAGCAGCACCAGCCACACCGGCACCCGCAGACCGCCTAGTACCGCGACGGCGGTGAGCGAATCCGACGGCAGCGTCCACGGCGGCGCGATCACGGCCACCAGGACCGCGCCGATCACGAGCCCGACCGCGGTGAGTCCCGCCGGGTCGTGCCTGCGCGCACCGTGCTCACCGAGCAGGAAGTACCCGGCCGAGCAGAGCGCCGCACCCAACCCGGCGGCCACGCCGAGCAAATCCAGCCCGGTGTCCTGCCACACCTGCGCGACCAGGACCGATCCCGCCGAGGCCAGCGCGATCCCCGCCCACACCAGCCGGGGCAGCCGGGTACCCCGCACCACCCGCACCCAGAGCGCGACCAGCGCCGGAGCCACGCTGACCAGCACCATCGCCACGCCCACCGGAATCCGGGCCACCGCCACGAAGAACAGCAACTGCACCCCGCCGACACCGAGCAGCCCATAGCCGAGCAGCAACCAGAGGTCGGCGCGGCCGAATCGCAACGCTCCCGGCCGCAGCACCGCGACCACCGGCACCAGCAGTGCCGCGGCCGACGCGAGCCGCACCGAGGTCACCGCCGCTGGCGACCAGCCCGTCGCCATCACCGCCGCGGCCAGCGGGCCCGAACTCGCGAACAGCACCCACGAGAGCGAACTCAGCGCGGTCGCCCGGGCCCGGTCCGGCGCCGCCTTCTCCGTTACGGCCACGCCGACAGTGTGCCGGAGCGGTCACCGCCCCGACGACAGGATTTTCGGCCGTATGCGCTCAGGTCCCGGAGGTGGGACCGAGCTCGGCGAAGGCCGCCGCCCGCCACGGCAGCCGGCCGGGATTCCGGATTCCGAGCCGGTGCGGCCGCGGAAGCACAGTACGTTGCGGCGAGCTTCGATGTCGTTCGGGCAGATCGGCAGATCATCGTCACGCCGACCGCGCGACACGGAACCCGATATCGTCGAGCCGGACCGTGGGATGACTGCGGCGGCGGACCGAGGCGCGGCAGCTCCAGTGTTCGTCGAACCATCCGCCGCCGCGAAGCACCCGGTAGCTGCCGTAGACGTCCGGGTCGTAGAGGTCCCAGCACCATTCCCAGACCGTGCCGAGCATGTCGTAGAGCCCCCACGCGTTGGGCCGCCGGGTCCCCACCTCGGGCAGTCGGTCTTCGGAATTCCCGCGGTACCGGGCGATATCGTCGAGCCGGCCGTAACGCGGACCGGTGGTGCCCGCGCGGCACGCGTGTTCCCACTCCGCCTCGGTCGGCAGCCGGTATCCGTCGGCCGACGCGACCCGGGTGACCTCGCCGTCGGCGCCGAGGCGGTACACCGGTGTCAGGCCGTCACGTTCGGACAGGGCGTTGCAGAAGAGAACCGCCTCGTTCCAGGAGATGCTGTCGGCGGGCAGCCGATCTCCCGGGCCCCCGCCCGGCCGGTGGCCGGTGACCTGCGCGTATTGCGATCGGGTGACCGGAACGGCCCCCAGCCGGTACGGACCGACTTCCACCGACCAACTGCGTTGTGTCCGCCGATCCGACAACTTCACCTGCCCCGGCGGGATATCGACCAGTTCGATCCCTCCCACATGCGCATTCACCCGGTCGAACCTACCCGCCTTGATCCCGGAGGCGATCTCGTTCTCCGTCATCGCCGGCGTCGATCCGCGGATCGAGTTGTTCGGGTCGTTGACCATGGCGGTCACCATCGCCGTCGTGCGTGGGCGCCGCGCCATGATCTCCGCGGCCACCGGTGCGGTCACGCTGGTCGTCGCACCCGTGGTGTGCGAGCACGGCCTCGACTATCTGGTCGCCACGGTGCTGCCGGCGGGGCTGCTGCAGATCGTGCTGAGCGTGATCGGTGTGGCGAAGCTGATGCGGTTCATCCCGCGCAGGCCTGATCGCCCGGGCGGGGCGCCACCACGGCGGTTCGGCGGTGTCGCGATGGGGGGGCCGCAGTGCCGCGGTGCGCCGAAGGCATCGGGCGCCCTACGGGTCCGGCCGGGAGGGCGAGCGGGGATGACCGTGGGGGTCATCGGTAACTTTCTGGGGCGAACCCGGAATGCCGTGTTTCATCAGCGGCACGATGGTCGTGCGGACGAAGGCGCGCGCTTGTTCCGGATCGGTGAAATCGGTGCCGCCGCTGTTGCCCGGGGTGAGTATCAGTGAATGAGCGAGGCGGGCGACCAGTTCGGCGACCGGGCGGGGGTCGTAGCGGTCGATCAGGCCGGCATTCTGGGCGTGGGTGAGCATGCCGGAGATGTAGTCGATCCCGAGACCGACCAGGTGTTCGCCCTGCACGGTGTAGAAGCTGAGCGCTTCGTCCGGTGCGACCCGCAGCAGGTGGGTGACCAAGCGGTGGATGCGGGTCTGCAGCAGGACGTGCAGCGTGGTCTCCTCGATCTGGGCGTCCACGCCGTCGGCGGCGTCGGCGATCGCGGTGACCTCGGCCAGCATCCGGCGGGTTTCCCGTTCGATGACCGCTGCGACGAGGTTGTCCTTGCCCGCGAATCTGCGGTGGATGGTGATCCGGTTGATTCCGGCGCGGCGCGCGATGTCCTCCAGGCTGGAGCGGCGGATCCCGAGTTGCAGGATCCGGTCGAGCGCGGCGTCCATGATCTTTTCGTCGACCTCGTCGTATCCCTCCGCCACGTAATGAGGATACGAATGCCGGTTCATTGCGTGAACAGCGCCGGAGGATCGACTCGGCGGCAGATGTCGCGGGGAGGGCGATTGCCTGCCATCCGGGGTGGGTAAGAACCCGTCGACCATCGCCACGCCGATCGTCCGGGCACGCGAACCGGCCACCATCCTGGACCGGGTCGGCCACTGTGCCGGATCGGACCGGGCCGGCCCCTGTTCGAGATCGCCCGGGTGTACTTGGATGAACTGATGCTGCTCGATCTCCAGTTGGACGCCCGCCCGGACCGCAGCGCCGAACGCGCCCGGACCCTTGTCGACGCCGGCGCGACGGGGCTGTTCACTTTCGAAGGCCCCCACGATGTGATGCTCCCCTTGGCCGCCGTGGCCGGCCGGGTGGACGCCGACCTGATGACCAATGTCGCGATCGCCATGCCGCGCAGCCCGATGCACCTCGCGCATGCCGCATGGGACCTGCAATTGATGTCGGGTGGACGGTTCCGGCTCGGACTCGGTTCGCAGATCCGCCCCCATATCGAGAAGCGCTACGGCGCCACCTGGTCCGCCCCGGCGGCCCGGATGCGCGAAATCGTGCTGGCGGTGCGCACGATCCTGCACGCCTGGCAGGACGGCGCGCCGTTGGATTTCCGCGGCGAGCACACTCGGCACACTCTCATGCCGAGCACCTTCGTCCCCGGTCCCAACCCGTACGGACCCCCACCAGTACTGCTCGGCGCGCTCGGCCCACTGATGACCCGGACCGCCGCGGAGGTCGCGGACGGACTGCTGGTGATGCCCTTCCACAGCCATCGCCATTTCCGGGAGCGGACGCTGCCCGCCGTGGCGGAGGGTATGAAACAGGCGGGCCGCACCGAATTCCCGATCTACCCGCAGGTGATCGTGGCGATGGGCAGGTCGGCGGAGGAACTCGCGGCGGCCTCGACCGGGGTACGCGGCCTGCTGGCCTTCTACAGTTCGACCCCGGCATACCGGCCGGTGCTCGAGGTCGAGGGCTGGGAACAGCTGCAGCCGGAACTCAACGCACTCTCCAAAACCGGCAACATCATGACCATGTTCGACCGGATCTCCGACCATATGGTCGACACCTTGGCCGTCCGCGGCACCCCGCAGGACTGCGCCGCCGAGATCCACCGGCGCTTCGGCGATTTCGCCGACCGGGTGTGCTGCTACTTCCCCGGATACAACCCGCCCGCCGCGCAGATCGCCGCCCTCGCCGCCGCATTACGCCGATAACCCCGCAGGTAGTCGATCCGTTTACCTCCGAGGTAATCGTGCCGTGGTCGCCCCGCCGTCATGATCGGTACACCGAACCGATCGAGAGGACGACAACATGCCCGCCTACGCCATCGCCCACCTGCAGCCGGCCGATCCGCATCCCGAGATCGCCGAGTACATGGAGCGCATCCCCGCCACCCTCGAACCCTTCGGCGGCCGGTTCCTCGTCCACGCCGCCCAGCACGAGGTGATGGAAGGGCGCTGGCCCGGCTTCGTGGTGGTGATCGGTTTCCCGGGGATCGACGAGGCCCGGGCGTGGTGGGATTCGCCCGCCTATCGGGAGATCGCGCCGCTGCGCTCGCGGCATATCGACGGCGACCTGATCCTGGTCGACGGCGTCGCCCCCGGCTACGACCCGGCCACCACCGCCGCGGCCATGCGGGAGACCATGGCCGCCGGGTGACCGGGATCGGTCGCACCCATCCGCCCCCGCCCGAGCTCGCCCGCGCCCCCGGACGACGCGAAGGACCGAACCCGCGAGAAAACCGAAAACCGGCGTGCCGCTATCGGACTGCGAGTATGCATATCTCGCGATTCGGAGCTCTCATCCAGCCAAAAAGGGGACGGTTTTGACTGATAGGGACAGCAGTATCACCAGACGGCAGCTCGGCCGATATCTGCGCGAAGCACGAGAAGCGATCGGCCTGACCATGGCCGAAGCGGCGGCGCTGATGGAGTGGGGCAAAAGCAGCCTGCAACGCATCGAAACGGGGCAGAACCAGCGGATCCGCATCCGCGATCTGGACGGGTTGATCGAGATCTACGAGATCGACGAGGACAAAGCGGCGGGGTTGCGGGGACTGGCCCGCGAAACAGGGGCGAAGTCCTGGTGGCACGAATTCGGCAGCGTGATCCCGGCCAACTTCAGTGTGTACATGGGACTGGAATCCGCGGCCCGGATCTTGACGACCTATCAACCCGACCTCGTACCGGGTCTGCTGCAGACCCAGGACTACGCGCGAGCGTTGGCTCGGGTTGCGAGTCCCGACGACACCGGGGAGGAGCGCGAACAGCGTGTCCGGCTCAAAATGCGGCGACAGGCCCTGATCACGCGAAAAACCCGCCCGGCTCGGCTCAATGTGATTCTGGCCGAGACGGTACTGCGCCGGACAATCGGCGGGCCACGGGTCATGGCAACACAGTTGAGGCACCTCGCCGATGCCGGGACTCTTCCGAACGTGCGACTGCGCGTCCTGCCCTTCTCCGCCGGGATGCCCGTCGGTGAGCAGATCGGCCCTTTCGTGATCATGGAGTTCGACGCGGATGCCCCGGGCAGGCCCGCCGAGCCGACGATCGTCTACGCCGAGAATTACACCGGCGACATGTACAGCGAGAAGGTCGGTATTGTGCAGCGATACGTCGAGGCGTGCGATCTGGTTCAGCGAGCCGCGCTGGATGAGGTCAGCAGCAGGAATCTGCTGCGCACGGCAGCAAGGGAGCACCAACGGTGAAGGTCGACCTATCCGAAGCGAAATGGTTCAAGAGCAGTCGCAGTGGCGGAACCAAGGAGTGTGTGGAGGTGGCGTTCCTCGAGGGCGGGCATGTCGGCGTCCGTGATTCCAAGAACCCCACCGGACCGGCGCTGGTTTTCACCGCCGCCGAGTGGGACGTCTTCACCGGTGGCACCCCGGATGGTCGTTCCGATCGCGGCTAAAGCTAGATCGGAACGGCGGGCCAGTGTGTGCGCCCGTCCGGACCTCTGCGCGGATGGGCCCCTAGGATCGGTCGGATGGCAGCCGGGTCTCCTCATCTGGTGGTGTTCGCCGGTCTCCCGGGGTGCGGGAAGACCACCCTGGCACGGGCTCTCGCGGACGAGCTCGGCGCGACATTCCTGCGTATCGATACCTTCGAGGCGGCGATCGTATCGACATTGACGCCGTTCGAGAACAATCCCGTCGGTTACGTCGCGGCGGCCTGGGTGGCCGAGGACCAGCTACTGGGTGGGCGGCCCGTGGTCGTCGACGCGTGCAACAACCTTCGGAAGGCCAGAACGATGTGGAGCGACCTGGCGCTCGAATCGGAGGTTCCGCTGCACTGGGTGGAGGTGACCTGCTCGGACGCGGCCGAACACCGCCGCCGGGTGGAGTCCCGCACACCCGATCGGCCGGGACAGGGCAACCCGACCTGGGCCCAGGTGCGGGCCCGGCGCTGGGAGCCGTTCACCGAACCGCGCCTCCTGATCGACAACACGGGAAGCGCGGCAGCGCATGTGGCTACGATCCGCGCCGCACTTCCCATGGGCTGAGCGCAGGGTCCGCGTCACCGGCACGGCCGGCGGTGACACCACCCTCCGGGTCGCTGAATGACGGCGCTCAGCTCGTGAGTTCGTCGATCGAGGGCGATTCGTCCCTGGACAGCGTGATTCCGAGGTTTGTAGCCCGGCGCTCGAGTTCGTCGTCGTCCCCGTGCCCCAGATCGATGGCCGCACCGTCGGCCGACAGCACCTCGACATTGAGGCACAGGGACTGGAGTTCCTTGAGCAGAACCTTGAACGATTCCGGGATGCCCGGTTCCGGAATGTTCTCGCCCTT